>CADAWZ010000068.1 GCA_902791745.1 uncultured bacterium | reverse complement strand
GGAGTTGAAGTGAATGCCTTATTGCTAAAAATAAAAAAATCTGTATTTTTGAAAATTATATATTGCAAAAATTTTTCAATTAGCCAATTTCTACTCGATTTGTTTTATAAATTACTAAATGTAAATTAAGTGATTTAGATTGCCACGCCTTCGGCTCGCAATGACATCGCCTCTATTTAGTGCCTGTTTGGGTAAATTTTCTTTCAAACCTCAATAATTTCTACTCGATTTGTTTAATAAATACTAAATGTAAATTAAGTGATTTAGATTGCCACGCTTTCAGCTTGCAATATTCCTATTTAATGCTTATTTGGGTGGATTTTAAAATTTAAATTAACTATATAACATAACGAGTTAATTAGCAATTCAATAAAGTTTTTGGAGTGTAATAAAGAGAACGATTTCAATTTTCTAAAGTAGTTTTTATAAAAAATGCAGTATCAAAAATGATGGTTGTTTTTAGCATTTATATATAAACTTTGGGGTAAAATTGTTTAGTGAACTTATTACACTCCAAAAACTAAAACTTGCAAATTGGTCATAAGTAGAAAGAAATATTAGCAAGTAGAAACAAATAAGATAAATTTTCTTTTTATTATAAGAAATCGAACGACATCACTTTTTCTCATTATATAAATTAAATATAAGGCTTTTACTTAAAATATTTTTCTATTCTAAATAAAATGAGAAAAATAACAAGAGAAAAATGTTTAAAGTGAGATTTATATAATAAAAGAAAATTTAGCAGTAAATAAAAACTTGCTAAAAATAAAAAAATCTGTATTTCTGTATTTTTGAAAATTATATATTGCAAAAATTTTTCAAAAATACAATATATTTTTTATGTCGTTGTCATTTTATTGTACAATAAAATATTTCTACATAATTTATATACAATCTTTTTATAAAAATAAACAAATACACTTAGAAAAAAAATGGTTGTTTTAAAAAATTTGCAGAAAAATAAAAGCCCCTTTCCTTGTTTGCAATCAAGGAAAGGGGTTGGAATAGTTTAAAAATCTCACTCTTCTCCAGCAAATATTTTTATTAAATCATTTTCAATAAGATCTCTTTGCCAAACACATAATCCAAATTTATTGACAAGAACATCAGGATCATATTCTTTTAATTTAGCTATCTTTGAAATTAATTTTTGAGTTAAAATAACAGAAGAATCCATTTTTAATTCTTCAGCTATCTTGTCACGAGCTATTTTTATTTTGTCAAAAAAAATAGGATTTACTTCAACTCCTAATCCTTTACTACCTGTTGGATGTTTTTTTTCTGGCCATTTAGAAGGAGCTAATTTTTTTGCTCTAATTCGAGCTTTTTCACATTCTTCTCCCCTAACTCTTTTCTTTATATATTTATCAAAAGAATGCCAAGAAAAAATAGAACGACTTTCAGATGCACACCAAACTGCAAGTTCAATAAGATTTTCATTTTTCATTATCTTATATACAGGAACATCTGCACCTTGTGCCTCTTTTTCTCTCCAATCCCAAAGCTCTCTTAAATATGCAAGTTGCTTTCTATCGAGAGAATTTGATCCTTTTACTCTCCAAATATCTTCTTCTGAATGAGTTGAATGATCATAGGATTCAGCCAATATTAATTTATCACAATTTTCCTCCATCCATTTCATTCTTCCCTTTTCTTTTAATTCTTTAGTAAGAATTTTTTTCAACTTTGGAAGATATTTAACATCATTTGCACTATAATCAAACATTTTATCAGGAAGTGGTCTTAAAGACCAATCCATTTTTTGAGGACCTTTTGAAAGAGAAACTTTAAAATATTTCTCAACAAGATTTGCAAGACTTAGTTTATCCAATCCCAAAATCTGTGCAGCAATCATTGTATCAAAAATTTTATCTGGAATAAATGAATAACATTCTCTCATGAGATATAAATCATAAGAGCCACCATGTAAAATTAAAGTTTTATTACCAAAAGCTTTAAATAGCATTGAAGTATTTTTATTTTCAAGAGGATCAACTATATATATTTTATCATCCACATTTAACTGAATCAAACAAACTTTTGCAAAATAATGATATAATCCATCTGCTTCTAAATCTATAGAAACTTCACTCGAATTTTCAACAAATGCCAAAAATTTATTTGGAATATAAGGACCAGGAAAATATGTAAATTTTTCAGTTAACATTATTATTTTTCATTCTTTCGATAAAAACTCCTGAGATTCGTCTTGCTTCAGAATCAGCATAAAAAATATTTTCAATAGAAGAAGGCAAACACTCAACTTTAGATAAAGTCATTTCAATAATTTTGAATATATCATTAAACTTTATCTCCTTTTTCAAAAAAGCAAATACCGCCTCTTCATTTACTGCATTTAAAGAAGCAGGCATTGTTCCACCCTTTGCAAAAGAATCAAAAGCTATTTTTAAACAAGGAAACTTATCAAAATCTGGTTTTTCAAATGTAAGAGCAGGAAGTGAGAAAAAATCTGTATTTGTCCAATTTTTTTCAAATCTTTCTGGATATGAAAAAGCATATTGTATTGCAAGCTTCATATCTGGCTTTGACATCTGTGCTATTATAGAACCATCAAAAAATTCGACAGCGGAATGAATAATACTTTGGGGATGTATAACAATTTCTACTTGATTTGGCAATAAATTAAACAAATGACAAGCCTCCATCATTTCAAACCCCTTATTCATCAGTGTCGCACAATCAACAGTTATTTTTTTCCCCATTGACCAATTAGGATGAGCTAAAACATCGTCAACAGTTGCATATTTTAACTGTTCTACTGTAAAATTTCTCAAAGCTCCACCAGAACAAGTCAAAATAACTTTTTTCAAAAACTCTCTATTATCACCTATACATTGAAAAATAGCACTGTGTTCACTGTCAACAGGTCGTATAGTTATATTCTTAGATTTTGCAAGTGGAATTACTAAATCCCCACCTGATACAAGTGCCTCTTTTGTTGCTAAAGCTAACTGTTTACCAGCATTTAAAGCCGATAAAACAGGTTTTAAACCAGACATTCCAACAGTAGAAATAAGAACAAGTTCTGTTTCATCCATTGAAGAAATTTCTTTAATTCCAGATTCACCACAAATCAATTCAGTATTTAAATCATTCGGAGCATTTTCTTTCAACTTAGAAAAAGCAATATTATCAATTAACACAGCTTTTAAAGGCTTGAATTCGATAATTTGTTTTAGAAGTAATTCCCAATTTGAATTTGCAGAGAGAGCGACAACAGAAAATTTATCAGGAAAACATCTTATAACATCAAGAGCCTGTGTACCAATAGAACCAGTAGAACCAACTATAGAAATATTTATCATATACTAAAAACCTATAAAAAATTTAAAAAGCATATATGCTACAGGAGTACTTAACAAAAGAGAATCTATCCTGTCAAGAACTCCACCATGTCCAGGAAGAGCCTCTCCAGAATCCTTAACTTCAACATCTCTTTTTAAAACAGATTCCCATAAATCTCCCATTTGAGCAACAACAGTTATTATAAGCCCAAAATACAAAGAATCAAGTAAACTAAGTGAAAGAAGTCTACCAACAATAAATGTTATTACTATTCCAGTAAAAATACCACCTATTGCTCCCTCAACCGTTTTATTAGGACTTATATCAGGACATAATTTAGTTTTTCCAAAAAGTTTTCCGAAACAAAAACTGCCTATATCAGTAAAACAAGTTGTAAATAAAAGGAGAAATACCATTGCTGCTCCTTGGTCTATTGTCAATTTACAAGCAGTAATAGTAACAGTGCCAACAACATCTCTTATATTAAACAGCAATGAAAAAAACCAACCAATATATATATAACCGAGTATTGTTACACTTGCATCAAGTATTGATGAAACATGATTATCTTTTCTCAAGACAAAAACAAACATAGTCAATAAAACAAGAGACAACAATACAAAAATCATATACCGACTAAAGAACAAAGCAGATAAATACAGAATTACTACACTAAAAATTCCATTTGAAATTGAAGGAGAAATTCCCTTTCCTTCTGCAAGTTTGTAAAATTCCAATATTCCAACAATTCCTGCAGGAATAATAAAACAAGCCATAGCCCATTTTGACAAAATAATAAGAACTATAGATATTATTATTAATAATGCACCTGTAATAAATCTTTGCATAAATTATATTTATACTCCACCGCCAAAACGCCTATTTCTCATTTTATATTCTTCAAAAGCCTTCAATAAACATTGTTCATCAAAATCAGGCCAAAGAACATCTGTAAAATAAAATTCTGAATAAGCTAACTGCCACAATAAAAAATTGCTAAGTCTTTCTTCCCCACTTGTTCTTATTAAAAGATCGGGATCAGGTAAATCCCAAGTCATCAAATTAGATGAAATAGTATCTTCTGTTATTTCATCTATATTAATTTCACCTGACAAAACTTTTTTAGCTATTTTTTTTACAGTCTCTGTTATTTCACCTCGAGAACCATAATTAACAGCTAAATTTAAAATCATTCCACCTGCATTTTCAGTTGCTTTTTCTGTATTTTCAAATTCCTTTATCAAGGATTTAGGAAGTGCTGACTTATCACCTATTATTTTAAATTTTATATTCTCTTCCAATATATATTTTCTTTCAAGTTTTATATAAAATTCAAATAGATTCATCAATGCTCCAACTTCTTCAGCTGAACGCTTCCAATTTTCTGAAGAAAAAGCATATACAGTTAAAACTTTAACACCAATATTAGAACAACATTCTACTATTTTATGAAAAGTCTTTTCTCCTTCTTTATGTCCCATAACAGAAGGCAAATTTTTCTTTTTGGCCCATCTCCTATTGCCATCCATTATTATGGCAACATGTGCAGGTATTTCATCAATATTTTTTTTCATTGTCATCTTTCAATTTTTGTTTTTAAATACATAATGAAACATTATAAAAGGGGGCATGAAAAAAGTCAATATTTTTTCACACCCCTTTTATTAGTTTACATTATTTTGTATAATCTTCATAAGACAAAAGAAATTGAATTTCAAAATCATTCTCTCTTACAAATATTATCCTAAGGTGTCCAAAACCTATATTTTTTTTATCAGGCTTCAAAATGCTTATTTTAATCATCTTACCTGAATAAAATTCACAATATTTTTTAATATTTCTGAACTCAAAAATATCTGTTGAAAAATCCATTATCCCTCTGTAATTTCTTTTTCTTTTGAAGTAGCTATTTCATCAAAAACTTTTATATATTTATCAGTCAATTTCTGAACTTTATCTGTGGCTGTCTTAATTTCATCTTCAGAAGCAGAAGAAACTTTTTTCTGTTTTTTAAGTTCATCATTTACATCTCTTCTTATATTTCTGAGAGAAACTTTACCATCTTCAGCTTTTTTTCTGACAACTTTTGTAAGTTCTTTTCTTCTTTCACCTGTTAATGGAGGAATAGAAAGTCTTATTATATTTCCATCATTTACAGGATGAATGCCTATATCTGATTTTTGAATAGCTTTGTCAATACTTCCGAGAACAGATTTATCCCATGGTTGAATAACGATTGAGCGTGGGTCTGGAACAGTTATATTTGCAACTTGAGAAATAGGACATGTCGAACCATAGGCTTCAACTTGAACTCTATCTAAAATTGCAGGTGTTGCTCTTCCAGTTCTGATGCCCAAAAGGTCTTTTTTAAAGACTTCTACCGATTTTTTCATTCTTTCTTCAGCGTCTGATATAATCTTTGGATCAAGCATTATTTTTTCTCCTTTTCTATGGTTCTTCTCCAATGATTGTTCCAACGGGTTCTCCGTTTAAAATAGCCAATATACTTCCTTTTTTAGCTAAAGAAAATATATGAACTGGCATTGAATTTTCTCTACATAGAGAAACTGCAGGAAGGTCTATTACTTTTAAACCATCTTCGATTACTTTTATATAATTTATAAAATCATATTTTACAGCATCAGGATATTTATGTGGGTCTTTGTCATAAACACCGTCAACTAAAGTAGCTTTTAATAAAGCATCAGCTTTGATCTCCAACGCTCTCATTGCAGCTGCAGTGTCTGTACTCACAAATGGAGAACCTGTTCCACCTGCAAAAATGACAATTTTTCCACTTTCTAAAAATCTCCTTGCCTTAACAGAAGAAATTGAGTGAGCCAATTTTGGAATTTCAACAGCAGACATGATCTCGGATTCAATACCTAAAGACAAGAAAGCCTCTTGAAGTGCAAGCGAATTCATCACAGTTGCCATCATACCTATTGAATCAGCTATAGCTCTGTCAAAATTTTGAGCATCTCTTCCTCTCCAAAAATTTCCTCCACCAACAACTATTCCAATTTCTATACCTTCATCAAAAACCTTAACAATTCTCTTTGCTATATCAAGCAGAGTATTTCTATCAATACCTCTGTCGAGTTCTCCAGCAAATGCTTCACCACTCAATTTTAAAAGAATTCTCTTGTAAATCATCTATAACTCCAATTTTTGATTTTTTATTAAAAAGGACTGCCGATTATTTCTCAGCAGTCCTCTAAAATTGACATTCTAAATGCCCAAAGGTTTTGACAATTTACCTAAGTGGCGTTGAATTTATTTAGATTACTCACCGAGACAATATCTGACAAAACGCTCGACCTTTATTTCGCCACCGACTTTTTTAGAAACTTCTTTTATAAGTTCTGAAACTTTCTTTGAAGGATCTTTGATGAATAATTGATCAACAAGACATTCTGCTTCAAAGAATTTTTCAAGTTTACCATTTGCAATTCTCTCTACAATATTAGCAGGTTTCTTTGGATTTTCTTCTGCTGCAAGTTCTTGTATGAGCTTTTTCTGTTTTTCAAGTTCTTCTGCTGTATAACATTCTCTACAAATACGCTTTGGAGCTTGTGCAGCAATCTGCATTGTCAAGTCTTTTGCAAGTTCTGCTGTTTCAGGAGCCTTTATTGCTTCAGCTGTAGCTGTTAAAGAAATAAGAACTCCAATCTTTCCACCCATATGTACATATGACTTAATCATTCCATTTTCAGGAACAGCAAATTTTAAACAGCGTTTGAGAGACATATTCTCACCAATTTTGCCGATAAGAGCAGTAACTCTTCCATTTACTTTCTCTTTTGCTTCTGCTGGCATTGTTTCGATGTTAACATCTTTTTCATCAAGTTCAATGAGGTCTTTTGCTATTTCATCTGTCATAGCCTTGAATTCTTCATTACTTGCAACAAAGTCTGTTTCACAATTTACTTCAATTATAACTCCACCTTTTTCATTTACGAGAGTTTTTACAAGACCTGAATTTGTAGCTCTGTCTTTCTTCTTTTCTGCTTTTTCAGCACCTTTTTGTCTAAGGATTTCCTGTGCTTTTTCAAAATCTCCTTCAGCTTTTGAAAGAGCTTTTTTGCAGTCCATAATTCCTGCACCAGTTATCTCACGAAGCTTTTTGATATTTTCTGTTGTAATCTCAGCCATTTTATTCCTCCAAATTATTTTTCATCATCTTCTTCATCATCAATTATGACGATTTCTTCATCTTCTGCTTCAGCTGTTGCTACAGGTGCAGATACTTCTTCTACTACGACTTCTTCACCTTCATTAGCTTCTGCTTCTGCTGTTTCAAATTCTGCTCTTGCTTCAAGAACAGCATCTGCCATCTTTCCACAGAGAAGTTTTACAGCTCTTATAGCATCATCATTTCCAGGAATTGGATAATCAATTTCATCAGGATCGCAGTTTGTATCAACTATTGCTACAATTGGAATACCAAGCTTTTTAGCTTCAGCTACTGCAATACGTTCTTTTCTTGGATCAATAATGAAAAGAGCTCCTGGGAGTTCCTGCATATCTTTGATTCCGCCAAGATATTTTTCAAGTTTTTTCATTTCATCTTGTTTTACCTTGACTTCTTTTTTAGGAAGAATTTCAAATGTGCCGTCAACACTTTCTCTCTCAATTTGTTTTAGTCTATTTATGCGTTTCTCAATGGTCTTGAAGTTTGTCATCATTCCACCAAGCCATCTCTGATTTACATAATACATTCCACATCTCTTAGCATCTTCACATACTGCTTCCTGAGCTTGTTTCTTTGTTCCTACAAAAAGAATAGATTTTCCTTCTCTTACAACTTCTTGAATGAAATTATATGCTTCTTTTACTTTTCCAACAGTTTTTTGAAGGTCTATAATATAGATTCCATTTCTTTCTGTGAAGATGTAACGAGCCATCTTAGGATTCCATCTTCTTGTCTGATGTCCAAAATGTACTCCAGCTTCGAGGAGTTGCTTCATTGATATAATAGCCATTTTGTATTTTTCCTTTCCGGGTTAAATAAATTACATTTCTTCAACTCCATGTTTCAGCCATTAGGACCCGGACATGAATCCAAAATGTAATATTTTGTTTTTTGCGAAAAGGAAGCTCCTTTCGTTTAATTATTTATAAAAATACTGTTTAAAACAGATATTATATATTATTTATTTCAAATTAAAATTTGTCAATAGTTTTTTTGATTTTTTTTAAAAATTTTCATGAAAAAAGAGTGTATAAAAATTTTATACACCCTTTTATTTCTAAAATTATACAGTTGCAAGAGATTCTTCAGTATCTTTTTGTTCTTCCTCTAAAGTTTCTGCTTCCAATTTTTCTTTTTCTTCTTGTTCTTTTTCAAGAGCTAAAAGTCTTTCATTTTCAGCAAATCTTAGTCTCTCACCTTCAAACCAAAATTCAGGATGCATTTTGCATTTTTCAAATCCTTTGCATTTAAGACATCTCTTGATTCTCATGGCAACTTCTCTTATTCTTTTATCTGTACAATCTATATCAAAAAATTTGAAATTATCAAAATATTTTTTTAAATATGATTCACAATATTTCACACTTACCTCCAGCATTATCTACTCTTTAATTTGATAATAAACCAAAGATTTTCCCCAAGAGAACCTATATTCTTTTGAAAAAACAGTCTTAAAATTTTTCCCATGAAGTTCTCTTGAAAGAGATATAACTTTTACACAATGGTCTATTTCAGAAATTCTACAAGCTATTTTTTTTATAGTTGACTTTTCCATGGTGGTTCCTGCAATAAAAATAACAGTTGCAGAGTTCAAATCAGATTTTGTAAAATCCTCATTTAAAAATTCTATTTTATCTGTTCTTAAAGCTTTTTTGGTATTCAAAGCTCTATCTGTAAATTCTTTGACAAACTCAATTCCTTTAGATTTTTGTATTCCTGCAAGATATGCACCAAAAACAGCATATCCTCTTCCACTACCCAAATCTATAAAATAGTCATCCCTATCAGCTTCTATATCTTTCAATATTTCACAAATAGTTTTTATCGAAATTTCTCCATATATAAAATCATCTTCATCTAAATGAGTTTTTCTCATTATTTTATATGGGGAACTAAACATATATTGAAAAAGCATTGAAAACTCAATAATCCACCAATCTTTACAAAAACAGAAAAAAGCAAATTCTTCAACTTTAGTAAAAAAATTATCTATATTTGTCTTTATAATATAACCTAAAGGAAATATTTCACTTTTTTCTGTTTTATTAGTAGATTTAATATTCACTATCTATATTGCCTTGATCACTTTCTCTCTTTCTATCGACATTCTTTCCAAGTAAATCTTCAAGTTTAGGAATATCCTGTGATTGAGAATTTCTAAATCTTCTCTTAAATCTTGAATTTTTATTCATCAAACTAAAAGAATCATCGCTTGATCCAATAGTTTTCACATTATCCATTAAATTAGACTGATTTACATTTCCATGTTCAAAATTACTATCATCATTATCATTTGTACTATTTTTCTTAATACTCGATAATTTACTATTATTCAAAAGCGAATTTAAATCTGGCAAATGACCTGATTGAGTTGGCTGTATTAATTCATTCAAATCAGGAAGACGACCTGAAGGAGTTGGATTAATATATTTAGCCAAATCTGGCAAATGACCTGACTGGGTAGGTTTTATCAAATCATTCAAATCAGGAAGATGTCCTGATTGTGTTGGTTTTATAAGACTATTCAAATCAGGAAGATGTCCTGATTGACTTGGTTTTACCAAATCATTCAAATTTGGAACCTGTTCAGATACTTGATTTCTTGACTGACTTGGTTTTACTAAATCATTCAAATTTGGAACCTGTTCAGACACTTGATTTCTTGACTGACTTGGTTGTATCAAATCATTCAAATTTGGAAGTTTAGAAGAATAAGTCGGCTTTATAAGACTATTCAAATCAGGCAATTTAGAAGAATTAGAAATTTCCTCTAAATCTTCTTTAGGAGTAATATTTGTTATATTCGCAAATTTAGATGTCATTTCTACAGTATCTTTAGAGGTATCTCTCGTTCTTTCAATAGAAGATGTCATGTCCATAGTTCTTTTTCTATCAACATAATCTTCTCCCCTATATCTTCCATCTAAATTATCATTCTTTTCTACATACTTAGCATCTTTATCAGATGTCTCTTCCAAAGGAGTATCTGAAATTTTCTTTTTAGACTTCAAATTAGCAATAAGAGAACTTAAATCAGGAAGTTTACCTGAAGGTGTAGGTTGTACAAAATTACTCAAATCTGGCAATTTACCTGACTGAGTTGGCTTTATAAGACTATTTAAATCAGGAAGATGTCCTGAAGGTGTAGGAAGTATATATTTTCCTAATTCAGGCAACTTACCAGATTGAGTTGGTCTTATAAGATCGTTCAAATCTACATTATCATAATCAACATGTTTCAATGTCTCCTTTTTAGTAGACATTTCTACTGTTTTACCTATATCTAAATCTCTTTGTTTTTCTTTTAATGCTTCCTCATCTGCTATTTTTTTGAGTTTTTCTTCTTCAGCTTTTAATCTTGCCTCTTCTTTAGCTCTTTCCTCAGCCTGTTTTTGCAAAATTTCTTGTTCAATTTCTTCTTTAGTTTTTGAATTAAGTAAATCAAGAGTTAATTTTTCAAATTTTTTATTTTTATTACTTGATTTCTTAAAATTCTTATCTTTGTCAGATATACTTGAATTGGCGACCTCTTTTGGTACTTCTATATTTGTATTTAAAGCTATGTTAGTATTTAAAGCCAATTTTTTAGGAATATCTGTCTTGGTTTTTCTTCCTCTTCTTCTTGAGACCGATTTACGAATATCTGGTCTTTGTACTTCTTTATTTTCTTTTGTCTGTTCTATTTGTTTTTCTCCTTTTTCAACAGAAAGTTCAGACAACACTTCATCAGTAATAGCTAAAATATTAGGTTTTTCCTTATCTTTCTCAATTAAAGAAGTACCATATAAATCATTATCTTTTTTATCAGATATATCTGATTCTCTTGTTCGTTCTTTTGCAAAATTGGCAAAATCTTTTGATACATCTAATTGAGTAAATAGAGATTTTTTATTCGCTTCATCAGATTGATTTATAAGAACCTCTCTCTTACGCTCTTCAACTTCTTGTCCAAAATCTTTTAACATATCTTTAGACAAGGATTCTTCTTCATTAATCTCTACTTTATCCTGAACAAAAGCAGGCAATTCTTGAGAAAATGTTTCTGCTTTTTCTTCTTGTGCAAATAATGGTTGAGCTGAAATAGGTTCCCTTGTTCGTTCTTTTTCAAATTGTCCAAATTCTTTAGATATATCCAACTGTTCAAATAATGCCTGTCCTTGTGAAACTGGTTCTTCTTGAACAAATGAAGGCTGTGGAGGCTCTCCTTGATCAAATAATGGCTGTTCTTGTGAAACTGGTTCTTCTTGAAC
>CADAWZ010000067.1 GCA_902791745.1 uncultured bacterium | reverse complement strand
AATCAAACTTAAAGAAGAACAAATTAAGGTCATTACTGAGAAAACAGATAGCAACTCTGGAAAAGAAACACTTGAACAAGAAATTGAAAATCTTAATGATACAATCAAACAATTTGAAGAAGAATTAAAAGCAAGAGACGAAGAAATCAAACTTAAAGAAGAACAAATTAAGTCTATTAATAAAAAATCTCCTTCTGTTAAATTTAACAATAAAGAAAAAGAGCAAGAAATCAATCTCAACTTTATGGACGATGAAATTTCAGACATAATATTGCAAAATATAAGGGAAGGATATCCATCTTTAACAGAACCTATAAAAATAGGAATTGATCAAATTCAAATCAATAGAAAACTTGGAGGATTACAGGGAATAACAGCAATATGTGGTAATTCACAGTGCGGAAAAACTTCACTTGCATTACAATTTGCACTTGAATCACTCATGAACAATGAAAATAGTTTTGTAATGCTATATACATCAGATCATCTCCCAGAAGAGATGTACTGCAGAATGACTTCTCAACTATCTGGAATAGACTTACATGAAATCCAATACGGTACAGTAAATATGGAAGACCATCAGATATTTGATATCATAAATCAAGCATACACTATCATATCTGGATTTAAAAATAGGTTAAAAATAATAAGTGCAGAACATTTTCCAAAATCAATAGAAGAACTAAAATTCCAAATTGAGACTATGGAAAAATTTACAAATGGTGGAAGAGGACTAATTGTAATAGACTCAATGAGAAGCATGATTGCTGAATTAAAAGAAGAAGAACAGTTTGTCATAAACACATTTAGAAAATTGATCAATACTTATTCACTATCATTGATATATACAAAATGCGGTACTAAATCTGACAAAGATGAACCTATAAATTCAGCTGATCTTGTTTTAGAATTCCAATCAGACCGAGTAACAAAGAGTAAAGAAAGTGGAGAATACGATATATTGATACAGGCAATGTCAAGATATGCAGAGCCGTTCCAAATACAAATGATATTCTCTCCAAAAACCTGTTTCTTTAATGGAAGAAATAGAAAATTTAAAGCAAGAGTTGTGCTGAATGATGAGGTAACAAATATAGGAAATAAGATAATCAAAAAAGGACCTCAAAATCCATATGCAACAAAACCACTCATGACAGAAGAGCCAGAAAATCATTCACAAAATTTATATGAAATTATGTAAAAAAAGAGTGTGTGAAAAAAAATACAATTTTCACACACTCTTTTTTTATCACTTTTTGTTTACTTTAAAGTCTCTTTAAACAAATCTTTTAATTCATCATTTATATATCTAACTTCAAAAACAGCAAGGCTATTTCCTCCTTTTTCAAGAAGTGAACGCATTTCTTGCTCAACTCTCTCTCTTGTCTTTATATTCATTGTTCCCTCTTCATTTATTATTATTCCAGGAACAACTTTTCTACCTTTAACTCTTATTGTTATTGCTTCATATTTGTCTCCAGCCATTTCAGGCGGATTTTTAACAGATATATAAATCATAGGCTGAAATTCATCAACAGATATTGTCAAATCTTCATATCTCATATCAGTTCCATAAGCAGAAAAACCACCAGCATATCCAATTACAGGAGCCGTAGAACTAAGCATCAGAGGTTTATCCTGAGTTCTACATTTTCTTGCAAGTAGACTAAAAAAGTCCCTTGTTGATTTTGATCTCCATTCCATCCAACGCTGGTCTGTTTCTGAAATTTCCTTTGCATCTAATCCAGTTACTTCTTTAAATTTATTACAACAATAATCACAATAACAAGGTGAAATTTCATAATCAATATGAACTTCATCTGCTCCGCTCTCTCTTGCTTTTTTTACCATAAAATCAGCCATGTATTCATGATTTAATGGATTATTTGGACATATCTGATAATGATAATATTTATTTGGACTTTCTTTTCCATCTTTTCCTCTATGTCTTAAATCAGGATGTTTAGTCCAATATCTCTTCTGAAATGTATCTTTAAAAACAAGAGTTCCTACAGAAACTAATAAACCTTTTTTATGAGCTCTTTTAACAATACTTTTTAATTTTGGGAAATATCCTTTGTCATCTATAGATGAATGTAAAAGAACTATTTTTTTGAATCCACATTCTTTTATTTTGTCGATCATTTCATCATCGACATCTTTTATTTGATTTCCAACTTGAATCCAAATCATGCTATCGGTAAATTTCATTTCTTCTGCATTTGCTATAATTGTACATATAAAAATAAAAACAATTACAACAAAAATATTAAAAATATTTTTTCGCATTTTAAAATCCTTTCAAAAAAGTTATTTCTATAAATAAATAAAGGGACTGCAAAAACATCCCTTTTTTATTTTTATATATATATTTTTTTTTACCTTTATAGCAAAGAAATTATTTCTAAATATTAGGACTTTCTATGTTATAAATTCTGTTTTTTTAACCATTCAAGAAAATCATAATTTGTTGGGTTTACTGTTATTGAATTTTCTTTAGCAACCCTAACAGCACCAGGTGCCATTCCTTTTTTCTTTTGAACATGTCTTGCAAATGTCTGGATAACTTGAACTTTTGAAGAATTTTTGCCTTTTGAATGATATGCCGCTATTTCTGCAGCTCTTACTATTACTTCTTTTGGAGGTTTTTCATTTTTATCTGATTTTATAATCACATGACTCCCCCCCATTCCTCTTGCATGAAACCACATATCATTTTTATTTGCTATTTTTAGACTCACCTCATCATTTTGTTCTGGATTTTTTCCAGAAATTATTGTAAAATTCATAAAATTATATTTTCGAGGAGAAGAAATTTGAACAAATGATTTTTTTGAAATTGGTTTTCCATGTTTTAATTTATCTTCTATCTCTTTCAATTCATCTATATTTTCAGTTTCTGAAATAATATCAATATATGAATTCAAATATTCCTCATGTTCTTCAGTCTGTTGCAATCTTTCTTCTAAGATTGGAATACCTCTTTTTGATTTTTTGAATTTTTCAAAATATTCTTGTGCATTTTCAGAAGGATTTTTTCTTGGGTCTAATTCTATTTTTAATATTTCATCAGGATTAGATATATTGGGAAGTTCTATAAATTCAGCTTTTAAAGGAATTAATCCAATATTTGCAAGTAATGTATTTCCCTTATCACAATTTGAAGTATTTTTCAAAAGTTTTTCCAAATCACCTTTTATTGCTTCTTTTCTTCTTGCCATTTTCTTTAAATCGGCTTTTATTGAACTTATTATAGATTTCTTTTTTGTTTCTAAATCTGTCTCTTCTTTTTTCTCAAAAACAAAATTAAAAAACATCTCATTAAATGAAGAATATTTTTCAGAATTTTCAACTTCGGTTAAAAAATATTCTTTTTTACCATTTTTACTTACAAGACATGGACATAAATCTTCTGAATTGGGAAGATTTAAATTTTCAAATTTTGAAATAGGATACACAAACTGATTATCTTTAGTTTTTGAATTTTCAGAGAGTTGAAAATAAGAGCCTTTTATCTTTCCAGAACAAATTAAAATCATATTTCCTTTTTTCTTTGTCAAATCAATGATCAATTCAGAAGATAGGGAATCAGAAAATTTTATTATGGCTATCTTTTGAGTTTCATATTGTACAATTGATTCAATTCTTCTGTTTAATATATATTTTCTCAAAAGCATACAAAAAGAAGAAGGAACAGTTGCAGGTGGATTTTTACCATATTGTAAGCATATTACAGGTATCTCAGATTCTCCAATTTTGATCAAAATAGTTTTTTCTGTTCCTGTATAGATAGAAAATAAAAAATTTCCCTTTGATTCTTCTTTTATCTGCCTTAATACTCCACCGCTAAACATTGTATTTAATTCAGAAAGTATTAAATGAAGTAAATTTGAATCCATAAAACCTCCAAAAATATACAAAAAAACTCCCATAATAAATAAAATTATGGGAGCAAAAAAGAGAAGAGATTAAAATGAAAAGCTGCCGGGATTCACCGGCAGAGATGAGTTGACATTCCAAAAACAAGAAAGGAGGTTCTTGGATTTTTAAGAATCGTTACCAATTCTTAACGGGTTTGCCAAAACCCTATCACAGTTTTGTATTATAACACTAAAAAAAAAATAAATCAAGTATTTTTTCACAATTTCAAAAAAATAACATTTTTGTAATATTTTTAACAAATAAACATAGAAATTATTAAATTTTTACATTTATATTAACATTTTATTTACAAATTTTAACTCCACTAAAGGCAGGTTTAAAATTCAATATCTCTGCTCCAGATTCTTTTAAAGCTATTTCTACTTTTTCTCTATTCTGTGGTTTACAAATTGTAATAAGACAACCTCCACCACCTGCACCACATATTTTAGAAGCCAAAGCCCCTGCTTTTTGAGCATTTGCTACAATTCTATCTATCTTTTCGTTTGATACTCCTTCAGCCAATTTTTTTCTATTTTCCCATTCCTCATTTAAAACAGAAGCTATTTCATCAATATTTTTAGACAAAACAGCTTTATTCATTTTTAAAGCTGTTTCTTTTATCTTATGCATTGATTTTCTCGAATTTTCAGAATCATCTATATATCTTTTCATCATAGCCCAATTATTTGTACCTGAAAAATGCGAAATACCTGTAAAAGAAAGTATTATAAAATCCTCTATATTAAAATCAAAATCCGATAATTTATAATTTTCATTTACAATACCACGAGAAGTAAAATTTATATTATTCAATCCACCAAAATATGCTGCATAATAATCCTGTTTACCTGTTGGAATTCCAAGTAGTCTTGCCTCTATATTAGCACACCAATCAATAAAAGTATTTGAATCAACTTCAATACCTTTCAATTTAGTCAATCCATACATTAAAGCAATCAACATAGAAGACGAAGCTGCAAGTCCAGAACCCTTTGGAACATGACTCAATGTAGAAATATTTAATCCATAATCAAATCCAAAAAATTTTACTGCACTTCCTATAAGACCAAGTTTAGAATCTATATCTATTTCTGGACAATTTGCATATTTTTCCTCAATATCTAAATCTTCAGATCGCAAAAAAAATGCAGAATCATCTCTTTTTTCAATATTTACTTCAGTACCTGGGTCTATTGCAATATTTACAACAGAAGAACCATCTTCAAATATATATAATGGATGTATATCAAGTGTTCCACCAGCTAAATCAATCCTTACTGGGGCAGTTATTTTCATAATAAAAACCTCCAAAAAAATTATAACAATTTTACTGATTCTATCGATTCATCAGTTATTTTTCCAAAAACCATAGATGAAAGAGCTTTAAATTTTTCCTCTCCTTCAAGTGTTTTTACTGATACAGTAGTTTTTTGATCTTGTATTTTCTCAACATAGAAATATTTTGAGGCTTTTGCAGCTATCACTCCTTGATGTGTAATTATTATTACTTGGTGATGATTTGCAAGATTTGACAACTCTTCTGCAACTGCTTTTGAAGCCTTTCCTGAAATTCCAGTATCAATTTCATCAAAAATTATTGTATCCGTCTCATCTTTTTCAGCAAATATAGATTTTAATGCAAGCATAATTCTCGATATTTCACCACCAGAAGCAGTCTTTGACATTGCAGTCATGGGCTGTGAGATATTTGTACTTACAAGAAACTCTATTCTATCTTGACCATATTCTCCAATATTTGCTTTTTCACAAGAAACACTAAAACGAGCTTTTGGCATTTCTAATTTTTGTAATTTTTCAATAACACATTCTGAAAGCTTTTGAGCAAACAATTTTCTTTGTTCAGATAGTTTTTCTGCTTTCAATATCAATTCTTCCTTTAATATATCTGCTTGTTTTTGAAATTCTATTGATTTTTCATTAGTTGTTTCAGTTTTTTGTAATTCTAATTTACAATCTTCAAGAGATATTTTTACATTCTCCAATGTATGCCCATATTTTCTTTTTAAATTATCAAGAATTTCAATTCGTGATTGTATTTCAATTATTCTTTCAGGATTATCTTCTATATTTTCATAATATCTTCTTATTGATATAGAAGCATCTCTTATAATATCTGAAGCCTCTTCAAGCTCTTTTTTGATATCATTTACACTTGAATCTAAAGAAACAATTTTTTCTATCTCACTTATCGAATAACCAAGTTTTCTCAATATACCATTTTCTTCATTTTCAATAGAATCATAAGATGATTGAGCAAGTTGATTTATTTTTTCTGCATTTATCAATATTTCAAGTTCTTTTTCAAGTTCAATATCTTCTGTAATTGATTTTATATTCGCAGATTCAATTTCATTTATTTGATATTTGACAAATTCTTTTCTTTTTTCTCTATCTTCATATTCTTTTTTTAATCTCTCTGCTTCATTTTTCAAAAAAAGCCATTTTTTATATAAATCCATATATTCTTTAACATATTTCTTATGTTCGGAACCACCAAATTCATCAAGCAAATTTATATGACAATTTTGAGCCATGTATTTATATGTCTGATTTTGTGAATGTATATCAAGAAAAAGAGGTCTTATCTTTTTCATAAAATCTTGAGTAACAAGAACTCCATTTATTCTACTTCTTGATGAAGATTTTGTTATTTCTCTTGATATTACTAACATATCATCATATATTTCAATTCCATTTTCATCAAAAATAGTTTTATCAAAATCATTATTTAAACTTACTTCAACTTCAATAAAAGCCTTTTTTGTTCCAGTTCTTATTGAAGAAGAACTTGTTTTGCCTCCAAATACAATATCAATAGAATTTATTATTATACTTTTTCCTGATCCTGTTTCGCCTGTGAGTACATTTAATCCATTTTCTGGTTGTAATTTTACTTCATCAAAAATAATGAAATCTTTTATATATATAGATGTTATCATTTCAATCCTTTATAAAGTTAAAAAGGGACTGCAAATACAGCCCTTTACATTTTACCATTAACTATAATAAAATTAATTTATCGTCTTCTTCCTACGACTATTCTCAAAATATTCAACAATGTTACTGCTGTTGCTGCAACATAAGTCATAGCTGCTGCAAATAAAAGGTCATGAATTTTCTTTCTTTCAGATTCAGCAACAAATCCACAATTAAAAAGCATTGTCTCAGCTCTCTTACTTGCATCAAATTCACAGGGAAGAGTTATTAATTGGAAGAACAAAAGGAAACACAAATAAGCTAAGAACAAAAACAATGTTATTAGTCCAATAGCGTACATATGGAGTACAGCACATATAATATTAGTTATAATAACAACCCAAATCAACTTATCTGCAAACATTATGCCACCTGCAGTAGCATTCCTCAATTTTAACATTCCATAATTTTCAGCATCTTGACAAGCATGACCAACTTCATGTGCTGCTATTCCCAATGCTGAAAGGGATTTTCCTTCAAATACACCTTGTGAAAGTCTCAATTCTTTTTTCTTTGGATCATAGCAATCGGTAAGTTCTCCTTCTATTGGAATTATATTTATTCCCTCAATTCCCTTTGATTCCAATATCTGTCTTGCAACTTGTTCACCTGTTAAGCCAAGCATATTATCAATTTTTGCATATTTTTTATATGTAGAATGTACCATTATTTGAACAACAAAAGTTGCTAATATTGCCCCCCAAAAAAGAATATCAAAAATACCTATATCATAATCATACATTATATTTTAGAATCTCCTTTTGAATTGGTTCACTGAAACACATGGGTTCCAATTTATTGTTTATAAAAACATCTATTTCACTTCTTATTCCAAAATCCCCCTCTATATAAATTCCAGGTTCTATTGAAAAACAACATCCAGCAGTTATGGGACGAATATCTTTTGTCTCAAGATTGTCTATCATGACCCCTGTTCCATGTACTTCCTCACCTATTGAATGACCAGTTCTGTGAATAAAATATTTTCCATATCCTGCATTTTTGATTACATTTCTTGTAACATCATCAACTTCCCAGCCCTGAACTTCTTTTTTCTGTGAAAGTCTTTCTTTTATAAAATTAAAAGCTGAATCTCTCGCATTTGATACAATATCAAAAACTTTCACATATTTCTCAGGTATCGAATCTCCGAAATAACATGTCCAAGTAATATCACCATATATGGCTCTTGTTTTATCAAATTTTGCCCATAAATCGAGAAGTAAAAAATCACCTTTTTTTATCTCTTTTGAATTTTCCTTTGTAGGTTCATAATGTGGATCTGCACTATTTTCATTTACACCTGCAACAGGTAAACTCGATGTTATCATATTATGTTTTTTAAATAAATCACAAGTCATCTGCTGAACATCATATTCAGTTGTCACTATATTATTTCTCAATCTTTCGGCAGTCTTTGTAAATACTTCATCAACAAATTTTCTCAAAAGAATACAAGCCTCTTTGTGTGATTCCATCTGCTCTTCATCAAGGATTGACTCGAATTCCTGAATCAATTCACCAGCACTAATTACATTTTTACCAAGTGATTTGACAATTTCAACAGTTCCAGCATCTACACATGAGATATATGGAATTCTATTCATTGGTGAATATTGCATAGCTATATTATCAAAACCTTTTAATGCACTCTTCAAAGAATCTTCCAATTCAATCCAAGATAGATATACAAGTTTATCTCCTTCGAGTTCATCAAGTGCTGTTTTCTCTATGGCATGAACAATTTTTATTGGTGTTCCCTCTGATGGAACAAAATAAAAGCAACGCCTCGTTCCATGTCCTAATTGTTTAAATTTCAATATTCTCTCAGCAAATGGGTCATTTCTTTTGAATGAATAAAAAAGCCAGCCATCAATTTTATGACTTTTTAGACTTTCCTGAATTCTTTCTATTAACTTTGTCATCTTTCTTTTCTTCCTTTGTTATTTTTTCTTCTTTTTGTTCAATTTCTTGTTCATTTAATCTTTTTAAAAATGGGGTACCATCTTCATTTTTAGCGTCATAAAGCCCTGTTATTTCAATTTGATCATCTTCATTATGCGATGCTGGCTCAGGATACCATTTATCAGGTGGAACAACCATCTTGCTTTTAAATAATGTCAAATATCTTGGAGTCATTATTTGAACATCATATTCATTAAAAACATCTTGTATATTTTGATATAATTCTGATCTTATACTTTTTCGCAATTCAGGTCTATCAATCCAAGTTCTAACAGTATATTCCATATAGTAATCTGCCATATCAGACTGAAAAACATTTGGCTTTGAATCTTGTCTTAAAGAACGAGTTCTTTTTACAGCTTCAAGAACCATTGCATTAACCTGTCTCCAAGGTACATCATAATCAAGTCCAAGTTTTATTTCAAGTGCTATACCTTTTTCTTCTTTTAAAGTTGTATAGTTCGTTGTTACACTATCGAGAAGAACAGAATTTGGAATATTTATTTCTTCCTGGGAAGTTGTTCTAATTTTTACAGTAAAAACTCCAGTATGTAAAACAATTCCTTCATAATCTTTTACTTTTACAAAATCACCAACTTTTATTCCCTTTGTATATATTATTATAAGTCCTGAAACAGCTTGATTCATTATATTTGAAGACCCTATAGAAAACATAACACCAATTAGAACAGAAATTCCCTTAAAGGCTTCACTTCCACTTCCAGGAATAAAAGGATATGCAAGTGCAATTCCTACGACCCACAAAAATGCTGCTGTTATTCTCTTGGTTGGAACTATTGTATCTTTATCTATCCAATCAAACTTTATTTGATCATTTTCTATACCTTCAAAAAATATATTTGCAAGCCCAACAATAATCTTTGTTCCAAACATTATCATTATAACAATGATAAGCCCAGGTAACATCTGGAGAAAACCTGTATAAAAAGAATTAAAAATCTTTCTAAATTCGCCTAAAAGACCATTTGCCCAATCTCTTGTAAGTGGAATGCCAGCAAGAACAACAGTTATATCTATATATAAAATAAAAAATATCAAAATATAATATATAACTAATAATGTACGTTTTAAATAAACAGTAAATATTCTCGCATATTTTTTTGTAAACTCTGTGCTTGAAATTTTATTCAAAATAGCTGTTATCCATTTTTCCATCGAATTATCAGCTATTGTTTTTAGCTTTTTAATAACAAAAAAAGCCAATATTGTTATCAATAAAGCAAGAAAAATTGTTAAAATAGAACTTTTAAATTCTTCTAAATCCTTTTTCTTTTTTTCTTGTGTTATTGCAATTCCTATATTTTGTATAGCTTCCTTAGCATATTCTTTAAGTTTTGTTTTATCTTTTCCAATTTCACTCCCAGCATCTCCTAATAAAATAGAAAATGTTGGATTATCATTTATGTTTATTGAATAACCATATTTTATAGCTCTTATAGCTATCTTTTTTATATCACCATTTTTTATAAGCTGTTCTAACTTATAAGAAGCTTCTTCAGCTCTTATTTCAGCAGTTGTCTCCTTTGTATCTCGTCTAAAACTGGTTATTTTAACCCCAAAAACTACTACATCATACGGATTTACATTTTCTATTTCTTTAGTAACAGGAGTAGTAGCTTTTGTCTCTACAGGTATATTTTTAGATTCTTCAACTTTTTTATTTTCCTGTGTAACAGTTTGTGATTGTGTCTTTACCTCTTCTTTCTTTTCATTCATTAATTCTTTTATTAATTCTTTTTTAAGTTCTTCTTTTAATGTAGCCTTTAATTCTTCTTTTGTTAATTCCTTATTATTGGAATCAACATTATTAACATTATCTATTCCATTAGATGAATTAGATTTTGAAGAATCATCAACACTTTGTATTACATCATTTTTAAATACATACTCTTCATCTTTATCTATTTTATCATCACTATTTTCTTTTTGTCCACTTTGTAAAAGGTCTGTTAGAGCTTCAGTTGTCTTTTGTTCAATAATTTTATTTCCAGTATTATTCTGAGCAGAAACAATATTGAAAAATAAAAATAATGATATGCAAATATAGACAAAAAATCGAAATTTTATATTCATAAAATTATATCCTTATTTTTTTGTATTTTATATTTTTTATTCTGCATAAATCAAATATATTCTTTCAAGATTATATTTTTTTTTTGCTCTCCCCTACCCTAATAACCAAAAAATAAATTTTGCCTTGTTGATGTCAAAAGTAGAATTACTTTTGACATCAACAAGGCAAAATAAAATCTCGGCGACATTTTACTCTTCTACTAACTCCCCGAACAATACTAAGTGCCATATCTGACATCAAATACCACCCTCACCTAACCTCTCCAGCTTGGAGAGGAATTAGTTATTAGCTGTTTGGAGTAACTATTAGGCAATTTTGAAGATGCCTTATAATTATATATCTACGACAATAGGTATTTAATTCTTGTTCCCTCCTTCTAAAGGAGGGTTAGGGTAGTTGGAGCCGACAAACAGGGGTCGGCTGACCCCGACCGCCACCCCCAAGA
>CADAWZ010000066.1 GCA_902791745.1 uncultured bacterium | reverse complement strand
CAAGAAGATGAATATGATGAACAAAATGATAATTTGATTATTCCAGATGTTGAATCTCTTTCCAGTGAAGGAAGGCTATCTATACTGCCTGCATTAAGTGAAGAAATTACAAGAAAAAAAGCAATTCAAATTTATGAAGAAAATAATGCCAAATTGTCAAAAGATGATTTAAAGAAAGTTGTTTTTGTTTTAACTTCTTTTAATATTTCTGATTCAGGAAATCCCAAAGATATTAAATTTATTTCGAAATCTGGAAGTGAACAAGTTGATAGTGCTATTTCAAATCTTGTCAGTTTAATGACATTTTCGAATGACAAAAAATATCTTCCTATATTGATATTTGCCAATGAAAGTAAACAAAAAAATGTTAATCAACATTTAAAAAATACAATTCAGTTAAAAAAAGTAGATAATTCTGGAAAAAATAATACTATACAGATTCCTCATAAATAGAAAAAAATAAGTAGAGCGTGTTGTTAGTTTACCAACACTCCCTAATAAACTAACTCTCCATTTCTATATGTTGCTATTACTTTAATGTCCTTGATTTTTGATTTTCCAACTTTTAATGGATTTTCCGATAAAATAACAAAATCCGCATTTTTGCCAATATCTATACTTCCTATATTATTTTCGTCATATGACAGAAAAGAGGCATTCTTTGTAAACATATCATACGCCTCTTTGATAGATATTCTATGGGTTGGGGTAGGATGATTTACTGCTGAATAAATTCCTAAAATCGGATTTATTTCTGTTACATTGAAATCAGAACCACCAGCTAAATTTAATCCTAATTTGAGCATGTCTTTATATCTGTTTGTTATTCTATTTCCAAGGCGTTTTCTGTACATATTTTCACCCCAAAAATATTCAAAAATAGGTTGAACAGATACTTGAATATTGTTTTTTGATAGTTTTTCGAGTGTTTCATCTGTTGCCAATTCGCAATGTTCTATTCGATGTCTTGAATTTTTAGAAGGATATTTAGTTAAAACTTTATCATATATATCTGCAAGTTGTTTTGTTGCTCTGTCTCCAATGGCATGAAAAGCTGTTTGGAGATTTAATTTGTGGCTTCTTTCGATAAATGACATCAAGGCTCTATCTGAAAAATATAATTCGCCTGTTTTTTGAGGACCGTCAGAATATGGTTCTAATAGGCTTGCAGTACGACTTCCAAAAGAACCATCGAGAAGTAAACAACCGCCTATTCTTTTTAAATTTCGCTCTTTGACCCAATTTATATTTACAATTTGAGGATATAGAATAACATTTAAATGACAGTTGTTTTTATCTTTTTCTTTTTTTATCATAAATTCTATGTCTTCATATCCCCAACCATCTCCACCTTCAAGTGCATGAATTGTTGTAACACCTTTTGAAAATGCAATTTTTTCTTCTCTAAAAAAGGCTTCTTCTCTGTCAGATTCTGTAAATTGTGATGAAATGATTCTACTAAAAGATATAAAAGCTCGTCCTTTAAATATTCCATTTTGTGTCTCTGGGTTTTGTAATTCTTTTGGTATCTTTATTTTTTTTATTGCTGTGTCATTTGCAATTCCTGAATGATAGTCTTTTTTTATTATAAAAATAGGTTCTGTTTTTGAAATTTCATTTAATACATCTTTGTTTGGCTCTTTAAGCCAACTGCTCGAATCATAGCCATATCCTATGTTTTTTGTGGATTTTTTCATCAATTCAATAATATCTTTATTGTTTTTAGCAGAATTTAAATTTGTGTAACTTTTTTCAAGAGCAGAATGTAAAAAATGAGTGTGTGAATCTATAAAACCACAAGATAAAAATTTCCTTTTGAGATCAATTATTTCAGCAAATGGAAAATCAAGTGGATTTATATTGATTCCACATATTTTGTCATTCGTAAAAGATATTGTTTTTAGTTTTTCATTTATTGAGTCGAAATTTATAAATATTTTCATAATTATTTGTTCAATATATCAAGCATTTTTAATGTTATCAATCCAACATTTTCAAGACTTTTTGAAGATATATTTTCCATATTATCATTTTTTGTATGCCAATCATCATATTCAAAGTCAATTATATCTATTGCAGGAATTCCCATAGTTACAAATGGCATATGGTCATCTTCTATTGCTATAAATCTCTTTGAAAAACAAGATGTTAAATTTAAATTTTGTGTTGCTTCTATTAAAATATCTGTAAGCTCAGGTGATGAGTTCATATCAAAATCAATTTTTATATTTTTTTCTCCTACCATATCGAGAAGAATAACGGCATTTATTTTTCTAATACTTTTGATTTGTGATACATATCTTCTGCTACCATAAAGACTGTCAGTATCAGACCAATTAGCAAATGCCTCTTCTCCGTCAAGAAATAAAAATTCTATGTCATATTTATATTTTTTCCCTTTTACTATTTTTAAAAGTTCGAGTAATACAGCAACACCAGATGCATTGTCATTAGCACCTAAAAATTTTTCGTCTTTAAAATATTTTGAATCGTAATGAGCTGCTAAAATTATTTTATTTCCATTTTCTTCAGTGCCTTTTATTGTCGTTGTTATGTTATCCATTTCAACATCGCCAATAGGTGTTTTGGTAACGAATATATCTTCAATAATTTTTAAGTTATTTTTTTCTATTTCATTTTTTATATAACTTCTGACTCTCTTGTGAGATTCTGTTCCTGAAACTCTCGGACTTAGATCAACTATATTTTTGCAGTGATTATAAGCACTTTCTCTTGAAAATTGTAATTCGTTTTTTTGTTGCATTTTTTCTGTTTTTTCTTTTGTTGTATATTTTGTAGAGACTTCTGTCTTGTTTTGATCAGTTAAATTTTCCTCACAAGATATCAAAAATAAAGTTGCAAATATACAAAAAGATAATAGAAAGATTATTATGATTTTGTTTTTCATGAATTTCTCCACATTGGAAATAATTGTACTATATGAGAGCCTTTTTGGATAGATATAAAAATATTATAGCGTGTTGGTAAACTATCAATTAGCCAATTTTGTGCGGTGTAAGTCGGCGAACGATATCTATTTTTCTATAGTAGTTTCTTGCAAATTGTACTTAGAAAACAAATGGTTGTTTTTATAATTTAGATAATTACTGTGCGGTAAAAATGGTATAGTGAGCGATTTATACCCCAAAATTGGCGTAGCAGTAATAAAAATCTTTTATCGTTTTGAAAATGGCAAGATATAAAAATATTTTTATATTTTACCATTTTCAAAGTTCTTAAGTGTTATTGTGCTTCCTGCAGGTACATCTTTTGTTATCCAAAGATTTCCACCAATAACAGCCCCTTTTCCTATTGTTATTCTACCAAGTATGCTTGTCTGTGAATAAATAGTAACATCATCTTCTAAGATTGGGTGCCTTGGAACTCCTTTTACTATATTTCCATCGTCATCTTTTGAAAAACTTTTTGCCCCAAGTGTTACACCTTGGTATAATTTGCAGTTATTTCCTATAATACAGGTTCCGCCAATTACGACGCCTGTACCATGATCTATAAAAAATTTTCTTCCAATTTCTGCCCCAGGGTGTATGTCTATTCCTGTTTTAGCATGTGCTTGTTCCGTTATTATTCTTGGAATTATTGGAACTTGAAAATGATATAGAGCGTGAGCTATTCGGTAATTTGTGATTGCAAGAATTCCAGGATATGAAAATATACATTCTTCAATACTTGTAGCAGCTGGATCATTTTCATAAGCTGAAATTGAATCTTCTATCAAAAGTTCCTGAATGTAAGGAAGCATTTTTAAAAAATTTGTAGTTATTGTGTCTGCTTTTTCTTCGCAATTTTTAAAATTGCAACATTTTTCCTGCCTCTCATTACAGATAAAACAGAATCCAGCTTGTATCTGTTTTGAAATGCTTCTGTATATTTTGTCGAGGATTGAAGCAGTATTAAAAGTAAGAATTCCAGCAGAAGCTGATTCTTCACCAAAGAAACCTGGAAATAATACACTTCTAAGCATTTCTGTTATTTTCAAAATTTCATTTTTTGAAGGAAGTAATATGTCTGAGCAGTGCCTTGTAAAAACAGGAAAATTTTGTTTCATTGCTCCACACATTTTTTTTGAAAGTTTCCCTATATTTAGCAATTCATTATTTTTCATTTTTTTGTATGAGTTCCTCAAGTTCTTTTGTCAGTTTTTCATTTTTATCATCATCATTATCTTTTATCTCTTTGGCTTTTTTTAACCAATTTTTAGCTGTTTCAATATCTTGATCATTTTTTTTGTTTTCAATTTTGCATATTCCAGCCAATAACATTGCAGATTTTTCGCCTTTGTTTGCTGACTTTTCTAAATATTTATATCCTTCTTCAATATCTTTTTTTGTTGCCATTCCTTCTATTAAAAATAGACCTTTTAATTTTAGTCCAATACTATTTTCTTTTTTTGCCAATATTTCAATCCATTTATAGGCTTCTTCAAATTCTTTATTTCTTGTGTGATTATAAATTAAATTTATAATTGCTGGTTCATCTCCTTTATTGGCTGATTTTGTATAGAAATAGTTAGCTATGTCATATTTTTTTTCATGGCT
Source organism: uncultured bacterium (assembly GCA_902791745.1). Classification (GTDB taxonomy): domain Bacteria; phylum Vulcanimicrobiota; class CADAWZ01; order CADAWZ01; family CADAWZ01; genus CADAWZ01. The sequence goes on along the minus strand of CADAWZ010000066.1, from coordinate 7,190 downwards.
GTAGTAATCTCCAATATTTCTGAATGTGAAAGGGTTGTTTGTTATTGAATAAAACATTGCTAAAAATAGAATTGTTATTGCAATGATTATTTCAGTTTTGCTTTTTTTATCCATGTTATTTATTTTCTCTCGCTTTTAAAAAATATGTTTTTGTTAAAATTTAAGAAGGATTTTAGAAATAAGATATATAAAATAAAATACTGTATAAAAAGTTTAATTTTGATTATTAAATATTTTCTCCTACTTTAGGAAACTAAAAAAGTATAAAAACTTTAAGCCAAGTAATTATAAGGGACAGAGGATTCAATATTTATGATTGATAGTGCAGTAAAAGAAGTAAACGGATTTATGTCCATTAAAAGATGGGAAGATGCATTGGCAGCGGTTCGCAGACAACCTGCAAAATATGCTTCAAATGAGGATATTAAGATAGAAGCGTATTTATTACATAATTTGAAATATTTTTCTGAATGTGGAGAACTATGTCTTAAACATATTGAAAAAAATAATGATTTTGATTTGACATTCACTCTTAAGAGTTGTGAAAGCATAGCAACTCTTAGAGATTCTCTTATGGCAGAAATAAAAGATTGTCGAAGTGCTGAAATGAAAGATATGAAGAGAAGTATAGGTTTTCTTCTTGGAGTATTTTGTGATATAAGAGATGTTACTTATTTTCTTACCACTGTATTGAGTTCTAATAATGATCCTAAATATACATATCTTTTGGCATGTATATATAGAATATCTGGTAAATTGCATGAATCTTTGGCACTTCTCGAATCAATAGCTCCTTTTTTCCCAGAAGCTGATGTACTTTTAGCAAAAGTAAGAATTGAATATGAGGCTTTTTTGAAAATGGGAAATTTTGGAACTTCAGGAAAAATGATGATGCCTGAAATTCCAAATATGAATGGCGAAGATATGATGGTAAGAGGTTTTTGGAGCATTGCCGAAAAGGATTATCAGTCAGCTTTTAAATATCTTGCCGATGCTTTAAAATTTGATCCTTCTCTTTCAGTATGTTGGTATTATGTTGGTAAGTTACAGACTTCTTTTGGTGCCAAAGAAAGAGGAGATAAGTGCTATAAAAAATTTCTTGAATTTTTTCCTTCATCTGCTGGTTACTATAAGTCACTTGTCTATGCTTCAACTACTTCGGAAGAGGATAAAGACAAGTATTTTAAAAAATGGATAGGTTGTTTCCCTTATGATCCAAGGTCTTGGATGGCATATATTTCGTATATATACACAAAAAAGGATTTTTATGGAATTCAACTGCTTGCCTCTGAAATTCTCGATAAATATGAAGCAGATTGGTTTATACCCAAAGAGAATCCTATTCATTTGATTTATTCTGGTATTTTAAATTTGTGTATAGGGAGAATATCTATTGCTGCAGAAAATTTCAAAGAGGCTTTAAATTTTGAACAATACACAACAGTGGCTTCTTTGGGATTAGGGGCAATTTTTGATATACAGGGAATAGCCATAGATGCAACTACAAATTATGAACAGGCTATGACAAATCCTAAGGCAGAATCAATTTCTAAATATTTTATGACAAATGTCTATTTAAAAAGGAAAAATTATAAAAAGGCATTTACAACAATAGATGAAGTTTTGGCTAAATATCCAAATTCTCTCTCTGCTATATGTAAAAAAGCAGAAGTTTATGTAAAACTTTCAGATATAAAGGGATTTAAAAAGTATATATCTGATTTTTCAGACGATAAAAAGTCCCCTGAATTATATGTACTATCTGCAATGGTCAGTATGAGAGACCGTAAATATGACGAAGCAATAAAAACAATTGAACAGGCTTTAATACAATATCCTGAATCATATTCTCTTCTTTTAAATATTGCAATTCTCTATTTTAATTCAGGAGATTATGAAAATTGTGAAAAGATTGTTGATAAAATATCAGATATTTTTGCAGATCCCATAATTTTATTTATGAAAGGTTTACTCCTTTATAAAAATGATATGTTGCCTGAAGCTCAGAAAAATATTGAAGATTATTTATCATTATCTCCATTTGATTTTAATGCTTGGCTTGCTTTGGGTATAATTTCTTTAAAGTTAAATAATATTGATATTGCTCGATTGGCTTTTGAAAAAGCACTTTTGTTTTCTGATAGCAAACCTGTCTATTGTTTAGATTTAGCTATATTTTATGCTTCACAGGGAATATATGATAAAGCACTTGAATTTGCGAAAGTATCTCCAAGAGAAGATTCTTGGTTCTTACTTTTCTGTGCTTGGTTATATATAATGCTCAATAAAACAGATGAAGCTGATAAACGTTTAGAGTCTTTTATTAATAATAATAAAGAAATGCGTTTAGAAGCTCATAATTTACGAGCATATATGTTATTTAGAATGGGAAAAAATGAAGAGGCTTTAGAAGTTATAAACAAATTGGAAAAAGAAAATTCTTCGGAAATTATAGAGTACAACAAAGCATTTTTGAACATTCATCTAAATAAATATGATGAAGCTGAGAAAATTATATCTGATTTACTCAAAGAAAATCCTGATTTTTATAATGCATGGTTGGCTCAGGCAATTCTTTCATTTATAAGACATGATGAAACATCTGCAGTTGAAGCCTTAAATGGTGCTAAAAAACTTAAAAATCCAGGATTTAAATCTTGGTTAAAGAAAGCATCTTCAGCTTCTAATTCTTCTGAGAGTGATGTTTCTTTAAAGGCACTTTTAGATTGTATTTCTTATTCATTAGATATGGATTTGAAATTTTATATTCCAGAAATGTTCTCATTATCTTATAATGATTCTATAGGATTTTTTGCTTTTGACAAGCTTGATGCAATTTTTTTACAAAAGAATATGTGATTTTTATATAAGTAAAAGTCTTCGGAGGTTTTCCGATGGATTTCGCAATTATTAATTGAGATTGAAAGTAAGATAGGATACCTCTGAAGGTTTCCTATTTTTTTTGTTTAGATTTGAGGTGATATAGTGAAGATAACTGTTCCAAGAGGTACTTGTGATGTACTTCCTGTTGATTCATATAAATGGAGTTATATAGAAGAAAAAGCAAGAGAAATTGCAAATAGATTTAATTTTCGTGAAATAAGGACACCTGTTTTTGAACATACAGAACTTTTTATCAGGGGAATTGGAAATTCAACCGATATTGTCAGAAAAGAAATGTATACATTTGACGATAAAAAGGGTAGAAGTATGACTTTACGTCCAGAAGGTACTGCTACTGTAATGCGTTCTGTTTTAGAAAATAATTTATATTTGACTATTCCTACAAAATTGTTTTACATCGGTCCATTTTTTAGATATGAAAGACCACAAGAGGGAAGATATAGGCAATTTCATCAATTTGGACTTGAAGCAATAGGAATTGATTCTCCTGAAATAGATGCAGAAATCATACATTCTGCTTGCACATTTTTTGAAGCACTTGGTCTAAAAGAAATAAAAGTGCAGTTAAATTCTTTGGGTTGTTCTGAATGTCGTCCAAAATATAGAGAAGCTCTTATTTCATTTTTTGAAAATCACAGAGAAGAATTATGTTCTGACTGTAAAGAGCGTTTGAGTGTAAATCCTTTAAGAGTTATTGATTGTAAAAATCCAAATTGTAAACAGATTGCATTAAATGCTCCTGTTATGATGGATTTCCTCTGTGATGATTGTAAGACACATTTTGAAAAGTTACAAAAGTTTTTGTCAATTTATTCTGTTGATTTTAATGTCAATCCAAGAATAGTAAGAGGTCTTGATTATTATACAAGGACTGTTTTTGAAATAGTATCGAATCAGTTGGGAGCTCAGGATGCTATTTGTGGAGGTGGAAGATATAATGGGCTTGCAGAAGAAATAGGTGGTAAAAATCTTCCAGCTGTTGGATTTGCTGCTGGTATTGAGAGAACTATTGCACTTATGACAAAGTGTGGTTGTTCTTTTGGAAAAGAACCTTCTCCAAGAGTTATTGTCATTCCTTTAGATAATTCATGTGATGAGTATGCTGCTTCTGTCTTGGCAAAATTGAGGAATGCTAAGATAAGTGCAGATATGGTATATGTAAAAAGAAATTTAAAGAAAATATTAAAAGATGTTTCAACATCTGAGACCGAATATGCTTATATTATAGGTTCTGATGAAATGTCTGCAAATAAAATATCAGTTAAATTATTAAAAGAAAAAAATCAAATAGATATTTCTATAGACAATGTTGTAAATTTTGTCAGTGGCAGAGGTAATTGTTAAATGATAGCCAAGTGGCTCAAAAGCTGTTTTTTAAATTTAAGTGAAGCATGTATGGTAATAGATGATATGTTTCGCAGAAGAAGTTTGAGTAAAAAGAGTCCGTTTTTGACAGACGGAGAGTTTTACTCATGCTTTAATTATGATGATAATGAAGCATTAAAAGATTTAAAAGAGGCTTATAAAGAGAGAGACTTCGAGGCAGCTGCTGAAGAATTGATTAGATATTGTACAACATCTAAGAAAAAGATATTTTTGTTCAATAATCCTGAAGTGATTTCTAAAATTAAAAAAATTACTTCACCAAAAAAGTTGATAAAAAATGCAGAATTAATATGTAGGCACAATATAATAATGCCAACAGGACATAGTGCTGATTTTGGTACTTTTATAAATTGGTGTTCTGATTTTAATGGCAAAAATTGGATGTATGGTCATGTATCTGAATTTTTAAAAAAAGTTCAAGATAAACTTATTTCAAAGCAGTTTAATTTACCTACTTTGCCTGTTTCTATTGAGTTTAATAAACATTCTCATTTTGTTGAACTTGCACGGGCTTTTTTGGTTACATCAAATGAGCGTTATACCCAAGAATTTATTCTTGAGTTAGAAGAATGGGTTCATAGAAATCCAATTCATTATGGTATTTCTTGGATCGATCCTATGGCTGTTGCTCAGAGAATGATTTCTTGGATGATTTCTATATTTATGTTTATTGGAAATTCTTCTTATCTACAGGGAGAACATCTTGAGTCTGTTATAAAAAATATATTGCTTCATGGTGCATATTTATTTCAAATTTTAGCAGATAAAAATCAGCGACCTTCAAGGTATATTGCGGCTTCTTCAGCTCTTTATATTTTTTCTTGTCTATTTCCAGAATTTGATTGTGTAGATAGGTGGAAAAGTAAGGCTTTACGCACATTGGAAAATGAATCTTCTGTTCAATTTCTTGCAGATGGTGTTTATAGAGAACGGTCTCTTGGAATGCAGGTACTTTTGACAGAATTTTTAATGCTTCCACTGATAATTGATAAAATATCAAATGTGCAATCATCTCCTGCTATTCTCTCTGTAGTAGAGCGTTCACTTGAATTTTTGATCTATACTTTAACTCCTTATGGTAATAATGTAAATTTTGGAGATACTCCAGCAACTCATGTTTGGAATCTCTCATTATCTCCACAGGATAATTTTAAGAATCTTTTGTGTATAGGAGCATATTTATTTAATAGAGGAGATATGAAATTTGCTTCTGGAGATGTGACAGAAGATTTCATTTGGTTTTTTGGGGAAGAAGGGGAAGAAATATATAAATCAATTGTTCCCAAAGAACCTGAGAAGAATTCAAGAGTGTTTATTGATGGAGGTTATTTTTCATTTAGAGATTCTTGGACTTCTGATTCGACATATTGTCTATTTTATGGAAATTCTAAAAAGCCAAGTCCACCACCAGACAAAGGAATAAATTTGCTTTCTCCACACAAGGATTTTTTGAGTTTTGCTCTTTATGTTAGAGGCGAGCCTTTTATAATAGAAACTGGATCATATAAAGGTGCAAAACAATTTGGAACAGGTGATATTTATTCCTATTTTAACAAAACAACAGCTCATAATTCTGTTTTGGTTGATGGAAAAGAGCAGTCTCTTGCAAAAAATATAAAAGGTTCTCGTAAATATATGCACTTACTAAAGACGAGATGGCTTTTTTCTGATGATTTTGATTATGTTATGTCAGGTCATGCAGGTTTTGATGATGTGAAGAATTCAGTAATTCACAGAAGAGAAATTTTGTATTTAAAAAGTAAGAAGTGGTTTATAATTAGAGATACAATAGAAGGTTCAGATGTTTTGAATGTAACAAATACATATAATCTCTCCCCAGAACTTGATATAAGTTTGAGAGGTGATTATGGCTGTCTTATACATGCTAAGAGAGAATATATAAGGTTGAATATGTATTATCCAGGACCTTTTGAATGTAAGCAGAGTAGGGGAAAAATAGAACCAAATCTCTCTGGTTGGTATTCAAAATCATTTAATAGAGTTGATCCCTGTTATAAAATTGAGTATTCAAGTAAGATTCAGTTACCTTGCCAAATTTACACTTGGATAAGTTGGGCAAGAGGTGAATTTAGAATTCCACCTAAATCTGATTTGGAAGAAGCATTTGATATAGTTGCAAGTTCAAAAGGTATTATGGAAGATGAATTACAATTTGAAACACCTGAAAAATAGACCTTATGCAGAGGAAATTCTAAATAGGATTTCTTCTGTAATTGAATATGTATCTAAATTAGAGAGAGAAAATAAAATAATAGTTATTGCTATTGATGGACGATGTTCTTCAGGAAAGACTACTATTTCGAGTTTTCTCTCTTTTATTTTTGGAGAAGATATAAACTCTGTTGTCCATATGGACAATTTTTTTCTTCCAAAAGAATTGAGAACACCTGAGAGACTAAAAATAGCAGGTGGAAATATACATTCTGAGCGATTTTTAGAAGAAGTTATCCCTTTTTTGCGAGATAGTGAATTTAAATATAGAAAATTTGATTGTTCCACTTTTGATTATTCAAGTTTTATTGTTCTACACATCCAATTTTTGGAAAATATGCAGATATTACTATTTTTTCAGATATATCTTTTGAAGAACAGAAAAAAAGAATTTTAAAAAGAAATGGTGACGATAAGTTAAAAATATTTTTGGAAAGATGGATTCCAATGGAAGAGCAATATTTTAAAGCTTTTGATATAAAAAATAGAGTAGATTTTGTTGTGTAAAATGTATATAAAAAGCTGTCTAACACAATATATTTTAGACAGCTTTTTATATACATATTTAAAGTATTTTTCTATAAATTCTTTCGTATTCTTTGGCACTTCTGATCCAACTGAAATCTTGACACATTGCATCATATCTCATTTTACCCATTAAATCAGGT
>CADAWZ010000065.1 GCA_902791745.1 uncultured bacterium | reverse complement strand
CGATATTTCACACACCACACTATATGATAATTTATACTATATATACAAGTTCTTGCATGAATATATTTTGTGTTCATACATATATTATATATTTTTTTTAGTTCATGTCAATATTTTTTTGTTTTTTTTCAAAAAAAAAATAACGGACTTTCATCTCGGATACAAGTAACCGAGAATTCCCGTCCGTTTTCTTAAAATCTTTAAAAACATCTGCAATAAAAGGTGATCCTGAATCTCAACGTGAATTGACTTTTATATATGCAGACCCAAAGATAAATGATCAAAAACAAGCTATTATGTGGTTTAAAAAAGCTACTGAACAAGGAGATAAAGAATCAGAATATCCTCTTGGATTGTCATACCTTACAGGTATTGATAGAGCTATAGAAGTAGATAAAGATAAAGCATTTGAACTTTTTCAAGAAGCAGCAAATGCTGGAGAGCCACATGCTCAATATTATCTTGGTTTTATTTATCGCTTCGCAATTTATTATTTTGATGGAGATAGTCCTAATAGATATATTGGTAGTTTAGAGACAGCCAAATATTGGTATACAAAAGCTGCAGAGCAAGGAAATGAGGAAGCAAAACAAGCGTTAGCAGAATTGGAAAATGAAGGAATTTGAATAACATATCCACTCATACCCCAACAATCGCTTGGAAAAATTTATAAGCAAGCGATTGTTTTTTATTTATCCCCAATATTTGTCAAAAATTCCACAATATCCTATTTTTCCACATAAAAACTATACATATTATTAGTTATGTACAAAAAATGAACTACATTCATTTTTTATCTTTTCACTCTTATCTCTGCTCCTATTTTCATATTGCCAAATAAATTCAAAACAAAAAATATTTCTATTTTTCCTTTACTCCTTCAATAATTCGCCAATGAAAGAATTCAATCCTAAATTTAAAAATTTAGAAGATAAAACATCGATTTGTAAGTAGCAAAGAAATATGTCAAAATATTTGTATTACTTTTTACAATATGTTATAATAAAAATAAGTTATAATGATAAAGAGGAGAAGAAAATAAAATGACAACTGTTTTGCCTATTGGTGAACAAAATTTTACTGAACTTCGTAAAAATAACTGGCTTTATGTTGATAAAACTAAACAAATACTTAAGATGATAGAAAATGGAAAATATTATTTTCTTTCTCGTCCTCGTAGGTTTGGAAAATCATTAACTGTTTCTACACTCGAAGCAATGTTTAAAGGTGAATATAAACTGTTTAAGGGATTATATTCTGAAGAATGGGTAAAAAAACAATCCAAAAATCCTAATCCAGTAATAAAACTTGACATGAGCGGATTAGGGTATTATACAAACATTAAAGAATTAAATAAATCACTTATTGATTACCTTGAAGAAATTATAAATGACTATAATTTAAATATTCAAATAAAAGAAAAAAATGTAGGGCGTATATTTGCCAAAATAATAAAAGAACTGGATAAAAAATTAGATCAAGTTGTCGTTCTTATTGATGAATATGATAAACCTATAACTGACAATATTGATAACTTTAAAAAAGCAAATGAAACAAGAGAATTTTTGCGTTCGTTTTATACTATTTTAAAAGATTCAAGTGAATATTTAAGATTTGTATTTATTACTGGAATTACTAAATTTAGTAAAGTTGGAATTTTTTCAGGATTAAATAATTTAGACGATATATCCATGAATGAAGAATATGCAGATATTGTAGGATATACACAAAAAGAACTTGAAAATAATTTTTCCGAATGGATTGAAAAAATAGCTCAAAAAAAAGAAATAGATAAACAAGAGATTTTAGATAAAATCAAAAAATATTATGATGGATTTTCTTTTGACGGAATTACAAAAGTATATAATCCATTTTCTGTATTAAAATTTTTTAGAGAAAGTAAATTTAGAAATTATTGGTATGATTCTTCTACACCTTCATTTCTTGCCAAATATTTCAGAGAGCATAAAATACAAGATTCTGATGAATATAGACATATAAAAGTAAAATCTAATTTTACAAATGCAAGTGAAATTGAACATGCAAGTCCTGAAAGTTTTTTATTTCAAACAGGTTATCTAACAATTGAAAAATGGGATGATGAAAAAGATGAAATTACTCTTGACTATACAAATGAAGAAGTTAAAGAATCACTCCCAAATCTATATCTATACAATATTTACAATATCACAGATTATCTCAAATTAGCTTATGAAATACTTGATTCTCTAAAAATAGGTGATATGATAAATGTAATGCTAATATTCAATAGTATATTGGCAAGAATTCCTTACGATGACTATTCAAATGATATTATAAATAAAAAATCAATTGAATTATTAAATGAAGAACAAAGAAAAATATTTGAAAATTTAATGTATTCTAAAAAAGAAAAGTGGTATCGTTCACTATTTATTATGTTACTCAGTGTTGTAAAAGTACAATTTTATCCTGAAGTTCACACAAATACTGGTCGTCCTGATATAGTTATTCCATTTGATGATAAAATAATTATAATTGAATTTAAATTAGCTCAAACATCAAATGATGTTGTTACAAAGAAAAAAGAAGGAGAAGAACAAATAAAAAAATATCTTTCTGCTTATATAGATAAAAAAATCATAACTGCAGTTTTTGTCGCAGATGATGAAAAAAGGCAAATTATTATCTAAAACTAATCTTTAAAAGTTGTGTAAAAATTTTTACACAACTTTTTTATTTTTTGAAAGAAATTAGTATATCTTTGTAGAAAATAAGAAAAAGATTACAGAATAAGGAAGGCATAAAATGTCGCAAACTTTTACAGAAGAAAACAAAAAAATCTTAAAAAGAGCATTAAATGCACTTGAAAAAAAGAATTTAACACTTATTGCACATGGCGGAAGTTTTCCTGCTATGCCAAATAATGACTATGGATTCGGCACATATAATTCAAGAGCAGGAAAAGAACTTATAAAACTTATATCAGGGCTTTTTGATTCAATTCAGCTTGGTCCTGCAGGAAAGACAGGAAAAGGTCATCCTTCACCATACACATCAACAATATTTTCACTTAATACCCTATTCATTGACCTTGAACAACTAACAACAGATGAATGGAACAAAATATTAAGTGTCGAGACATATAGAAGAATTTGTGATGAAAATCCAAATAAAGGCACAAATATGGGAAATTATGACTATGCCTATGACAAACATGAAGAAGCAATGAGAGAGGCTTTTTCAAATTTTGACTTCAATAACAAAGAATATTTGGATTTTGTCAAAGAAAATAAAACTTGGCTTGAAAGAGATTCTATATATGAAATAGTTGTAAATGAATATAAAAAGCCGTGGGCTGAATGGCCAAGTGAATTGGATAGAAAACTATTCTGTCCAGATCCAAGTGGTGAATTTTCAAAAGAAAAATGCAAAAAGAGAATTGAAGAAATAGTCAAGAACAACAAAGAAGAAATTGACTTTTACTATTTTGGACAATTTGTAATTTGGAAACAAAACAATGAGACAAAAAAGTTTGCAAGCAAATATGGCATAAAAATGATTGCAGACAGACAGGTTGCATTTTCTGACAGAGATATTTGGGCAAATCAGGATTTGTTCTTGCAAGATTGGTTTCTCGGTTGTCCTCCTGATCAATTTGCAGAAGACGGACAAGCTTGGGGATTCCCTATGCTTGATCCAGAAAAAATATTCAACAAAAACGGTTCTCTTGGCAAAGCAGGAAAACTCATAAAAGAATTATACAAGAAGATGTTTACAGAAAATCCTGGCGGAGTTAGAATTGACCATGTTGTAGGATTGATCGATCCCTGGGTCTATAAAAAAGGATGCACTCCAAAACCTGAAGAAGGTGCTGGAAGATTATATTCTTCTCCAGAACATCCAGAACTTGGAAAATATGCAATAGCAACAACAGATGATATAGAGTATCGTGTACCTGCTGATTCAGAGTTCAGAGTCAAAAAGTTAAATCAAGAGCAGATAGATAAATATGCAAGATTTATGAAAAAACTCATAATTGATACAGCCGTCGAATGTGGACTCACAAAAGATGAAATTATCTGCGAAGATCTCGGCTCTCAGACATATCCTGTCGAATCAGTTATGGAACAATACGAACTAAATGGAATGAGACTTATTCAATTTTCCGATCCACACAAAGAGAAAAGCAAATACAGATCATCAAATGTTCCTGCAAATGCTTGGATTATGGCTGGAACCCATGACAGTGTACCAATTTGTATGTGGGCTGAAGACCTTGTAAACACACACGAAGGTTATCTACATGCACTTAATTTAATGGAAGATGTATACCCAAACATCTATGGAAGAGAAAGAGATGACACAATCGTAAGACTTACAACAGATTCAAAATTCTTGGCAGATACAAAAATGGCAGAACTCTTCACTTCAAAAGCTAAAAATGTACAGATTTTCTTTGCTGACCTTTGGGGAATCCATGAAGTATATAACCTACCAGGTAGCCCTGAAGCAGGCAACTGGAAATTGAGGATTCCAAGCAACTTTGAAGAAGAATTGAACAATAGCAAAAAATATGGCTATGGCTTCAATTTTGTACCAGCATTAATTACTGCAATGCAGGCAAGAGGAGAACAATTTGTAAAAGAACATATTTCTATAATGAACGAACTTCTCACAATCGACGCTTAAATCTACTTGTAAAATTATTTTTATTTAACTATTGACATATTTGACAAAAAGTATTAAAATAGAATGGCATTAAAGGCATCCTTAGATATATAACAATCTGAGTTCCTGTTCTATGCGAAAAAGATTTCAATGTGGAGGGGGTGAAATGAATGGAAACTCGTGTACTTGAAGGCGAATCTATTGATGCTGCATTGAAAAGATTTCGCAGACAGTGCCAGCGTGACGGAATTCTTTCTGAATGGAAAAAACGTGAGCATTATGAAAAACCAAGCGTAAAAAGGAAAAAGAAATCCGAAGCTGCAAGACGTAGAAGATCAAGCTAATTATCTTTTGTGTAATTAGGTATTTTTTGATATTTTATTAAGTATATATCAAATTAAAGCCACATCTTAAATGATTTTTCGATGTGGCTTTTTATAATATAATGATTAAAACTATGAATTTTTTATCAAAATTAAAAGAATTTTACCAAAAATATTATTTAATTTTAAAGAAACCTATTCTCGAATTTTTCAAGGATAAAAATTTGGTTATAATTATAGCTTGTCTTTTTATAACTTGGATATCTCTGTCCTTCATTATAATGGAATATCGTCCTTCTGAAAAATTTGAAATTGGAAAACCAGCAAAAAGAGATGTCAAGGCTAATTATAATTTCAGTGATGTTGATGAAGTTGCAACGGAAATAGCAAGAAAAAAAGCTGCTGAATCAGTTCCAATAGTTATGACAACAGAACCAAGTATAACTAATTCTGTTATGTCAGATTTTCATCAAACTTTAACTATGCTTGCAAATGTAAAGAAAAAGAAAGAAAAATTAGAAGACATTACAAATGTACATCCCGAGACTTCTTTTAATATTTTTATAAAAGAATCAATTTTTGATAAATTACTTGATATGGACGATGTTACGTTTAATTCAGTAACTGATATTGCCTTAAATCTTCTATATAACACAATGTCAATGGGAGTTTCTGCCTCTCCAAAGAACTATTCTCTTGTAAGTGATGAATCTATAAATGAACTCAAAAAAAATGTAGATGAATTAAAAGTTACAGAAGATGAAAAAGAAATAATATTTTCTCTGTTGTCAAGTACTATTAGACCTAATATGAAACAAGATTGGGCAGAAATAAAAAAGCGACAACAAGAAGCAATGAGTAAAGTTTCTCCTATAATGATTTTTATAACAAAAGGACAAACTATTATAAGAGAGGGAGATATTGTAACCCCAAAAGATTTAGATATACTCTCTGATATGGATATTTATAATTCTTCTCCAATGAGAGATGTAATATCAAGTTTTATAATATCTCTAATTTTAGTATCAATTTTATATTATGGAGCTAATATCTTATATTCTCCAATGATTAAAGACGGAATAACTTTATCTATAGTATGCTCAATAATCATTCTAACAGCTCTTATATGCAGATTATCTTTAAATTCTGATACTGCGTATATTTCAGGAAAATATATTTCAACTTATTTTGCACCAATAGCAATGGCCTCAATAGCTATACAACTTATATATGATTCAAACGCAGCATTTATTGTAACATTTGTGTTATGTATAATATCAGGAATAATAAGTCGTAATTTTTCAACGATAGTAGTTTCTTTTATAACTGGATTTTCTTCAGTAATTCTTTTTGCAAAAATACAAAAAAGATCTCAAATGGTAACAGCTTCAGCTTGCGTTATGTTCATAAATATAATTACGGCTGTTGTTATGAATACTTACATAGAAGTATCAGATACAAGATTTTTTACCCCTATATTTATCGCTGGATCTAATGCATTTGTATCCTGTATTTTCGCAATAGGACTGGTTTTTCTATTAGAAAATCTCTCTTCAATCGTCACAAATATAAAATTACTCGATCTTGCCAATCCTTCTGAACCTCTGTTAAAAGAATTAACGACAAAAGCTCCAGGTTCCCATGTTCATTGCATTCTTGTATCAAATCTTGCAGAAGCTGGAGCCATGGCTATAGGAGCAAATCCAATCCTTGCAAAAGTAGGAGCATATTATCATGATATAGGTAAAACAAAGCAACCTTCAATGTTTATTGAAAATCAATTTGGTGCATTAAACCCTCATGATAAGGTTACATCTAATCTAAGTAAAGTTATCATTATTTCCCATGTTCGTCAAGGTGTAGAATTAGCTAAAAAAGCAAAACTTCCTGACCCTATTGTCGACATAATAGCCCAACATCATGGTACATCTCTTTTGAGGTATTTTTATGCAAAAGCACTAAAAACAGATAAAAATATTAGAGAAGAAAATTTTAGATATCCTGGTCCAAAACCACAAACCAAAGAAGCTGCTGTTGTTATGATGTCTGATTGTATTGAAGCAGCTGTGAGATCTTTAAAAAAGCCTGATGCATATAGAATAGAATCAATGATAAATATGTTAATAAATGGAATGTTAAATGATGGTCAATTTAATGAATGTGAATTGACATTTAAAGATATAGATACATTAAAAAAAGTATTTCTTAAAAGTATGACAAGTCTTTATCATACTCGAATAGAATACCCAGATCAGAAAAAATAAGGAGGAAAAATGGGTAAAGCAAGAGTTCTTGTTGATATTCAAGGGAAACCACCACGTGGATATAAAAGATTTGTAGCTACTTGTGCAGAGCAAATAATAGACAAATTAGATCTTGATTTCAAATGTGAATTAAGCGTTCTTTTAACAGATGATATAGTTATGAGGCGTTTAAATTTTGATTATCGTAAAATAGACGATACAACAGATGTCTTGTCATTTGCTATGAATGAGGGAGCTACTTTGGCTTTACCACCTTCAAAGAGATATAAACTTTTAGGTGATGTCGTCATATCTATTGATAAAGCAATAAAACAAGCAAATGATCAAGGTCATTCCATAAAAAAAGAAATGGCTTTATTAATCACTCATGGAATTCTACATCTTTTGGGATATGATGATGTAACTGAAGAAGGATTAAAAGAAATGGTTGAATTAGGAAATAAATATGTTTCTATGATAGAACCAGATTCTATAATGTAAAACAGGAAGATGAGAAAACCAAGATTTACAGAATCATTAAATAATGCAGTTGCAGGTATAACTTATGTTTTAAAGACCGAGAGAAATATGAAAATCCATGTTATCATTGGTTTTTGTATTCTTTTGATGTGTCTTTGGCTTGATTTAGAAAGAACAGAACTTGCAATTATAATATTGGTTATTGCAAATGTAATTGTTGCAGAAATAATAAACACATCTGTAGAGGCTGTTGTAAATCTTTTGTCTATTTCAGAACACCCACTTGCAAAAATAGCAAAAGATGTTGCTGCTGGTGGTGTTTTAGTTGCCTCTTTAGGAGCTTGTGGATGTGGTTATTTAATTTTAATGCCTGCAATTAAACGACCTGTTATGACAGATGTTTTTACAAGAATTAAAGAACATTTTCCACATTTAATTTTCATAATAGTTATCCTACTTTTGATTTCAGTTGGAATAGTTAAACATCTCGGTAAAAACGGAAAATTTACTCAAGGAGGGCTTGCTTCAGGGCATGCAGCTTTGTCTTTTGGGGCAGCAACAGCTATATTCTTGATAACACAAAATACAACTGCAGGAATATTATCTTTAGCTTTAGCTCTTCTTGTTACTCAAAGTAGAATTGAAGCAAAATTTCATAAAATCTATGAAACAATAATAGGTGGTTTATTAGGAATTTTGCTTACACTACTTATATTCTTTTTCTTTTTAAATTCGTGAGGAATCATTAATGATTGTAGCATTATTTATTTCTATATTTATTATTGTAAGTTCTTCTGTCCTTTTATATAACTTACAAATTATAAATATAAACAATTTATCAAAGGAAGATACAAAAATAAAGGCTTTTTTAAAACAATTTAATTCTTGGATAAGTCTTAAAAATTCAATCAGAATTTGGCTTTTATTTTTTTTAGTAACTTATGGCTTTTTAGTTGGAACATACTGTAATCAAGCTCCAAATTTAAAAACAATAGCTATTACATTCTTATCTTCTATTATTCTTTTGATTTTGCTAAATTCTATTAGTTTAAAAATTTTTCGTTTTTCAATAGATATATTTCATTTTATGATACCTTTCTATACCTGTATTTATTACTTAATATTCCCATTTAATTATATTTTTTCACTATTTGCTGGTTTAAAAGAAAAAAAAGACGAAAAAATTACAGAAGACGATTTGATTCAAATTGTTGATAAAGCCTCAAAAGATGGTGTTCTTGAGAAAAAAGAAAAAGAAATGATAAATAATGTCGTTCTTCTTGCTGAAACCACTGCTTCTGAAATAATGATTCCACGACTTGATGTTGTAGCAATAGAAAAAAATGACAGTTTGACCTCTGCCCTATCTTTAGCAATGGACAAAGGATTTTCAAGGTTGCCTGTATATGAAGAGACAATAGATAATGTTATTGGAATTATTCACACAAAAGACTTAATGAAGCCACTTTCTGAAAATACCCTCGATCGTCCCTTAATGGATTTTGTAAGACCTCCTATGCTCATACCTGAAAATAAAAAAATTGATGAAGTCTTGGTTGATATGCAGAGGAAAAAAATTGCAATAGCCATAGTAGTTGATGAGTATGGAGGAACAGAGGGAATTTTGACCCTTGAAGATGTTTTAGAAGAAATTGTTGGTGATATAAATGATGAATATGACGATGTAGTTTCTGAACCTGTGAAAAAAATTTCAGATAAGAGTTATATTGTTTCTGGAACAGCTACAATATATGAAGTAAATGAGGCACTTTCTATTAATTTATCAGAAGACGAAGACTTCGATACTATCAGTGGATATGTCTATGATAAATTAGGACATATTCCTGTTAAAGATGAATTTATCAAATCAGATGGACTTAAAATAACAGTTAAAAAAGTAATTCGCCATAGAATAACATTGCTTCTTGTAGAAAAAGAGTAAAATTTTAACAAAAATTTCACTTTATGTCTATTGTATAGTAACAAAAAATATTGTATATTATAAAAGGAACTTTTTTATAATTGAATTTATTTTCAAAAAGATATAAATACATAAATATAAAAAATTAAAAAACAAACTAATGAACGGAGAATGAACATATGAATATAAATGCAACATCTTCATTTTCAAATATGCAATTACGTACAGATTACAATCAGGATCAATCTGCAGAAGTAAGAAAACATCATCATGCAAAACACGATTCAGCTCCACAGGCTACAGGCGATCAAGTATCCCTTGGTGCAGCAGATAAAGAAGCTGGAGTTCATAAAAAATGGACATTCCTTCACTTTGGTGCTGGTGATAATAACCTTTCATCACTTATTAAAGGTGATGTCGATGAAATGGAAAAAGTTGGATCAGATGCAAATACACATGTAATCTCAATGCTTGATCAATCATACGGCGATTGCAAAACATATTATATCACTCAAAATAATCAACCTGGTTTACAATCTCCTGTACTTCAAAATCATGGTTCTCATGTCGATATGTCCGATCCAAAAACACTTGCTAATTTCATTGCTTGGGGAGTAAAGAATTATCCTTCAGACAATGTAGCAGTTATTTTAGGAAGCCACGGTGGTGGTACAATGGGAGCCCTTGCAGATGACAAAGATGGAAACTTTATGTCTCCACAAGGTTTAAAGCAAGCATTCCAAGAAGCAGAAAAAATGACAGGAAAGAAAATTGATGTACTCGGTTTTGACTGTTGCTTAATGGCAAACACAGAAGTTGCTTACGAGCTCAAAGATGTAGCTAATTTCATAGTTGCTTCTGAAGAATCAGAAGGTGGTAATGGTTGGCCATATCACAATGTTTTAAATGAAAAAGTTCTCAAAAATCTTCAAGATGCACTTGCAACAAAACTCACAATTTCTCCAGAAGCATTTGCTAAAAAAATTGTTGGTAATGCTTCAGGCGTACAAAGCGATCTTCCAACAATGTCAACTATTGACACAAGCAAAATGGATGGTGTTGCTAAAGCTGTTGATGGTTTTGCAAAGGCAATAATTGATGGAGATTCAACAACAACACTTAAAAACATTGCAAGAAGAACACAAGATTTCAATGGTTTCAAAGATATCTATCACTTCTGTGAACAAGTTGCTAACTCAAAAGAAATCACAGATAACAAACTAAAATCAGAAGCAAAGAAAGTTATGGCAGCACTTGATGATGCAATCATAGCAAATCAGAACTCATATCAATATCCAAATGCACACGGTCTCCAAATGGAAATTCCTGCAAATGGTAGACCTTCAAGTGGATATGGTAATCTTCAATTTGCAAAAGATACTCACTGGGATGAAGCTCTTCACTCAATGCGTAAATAATTCTTTTTAAATAAAAAACTGTGCCTTCAAAATATTGGAGTCACAGTTTTTTTTCTATAAATATTTGGAGAATTTTAGTATGAATATAAATGCAACTTCTTCCTTTTCAAATATGCAGTTACGCACTGATTATAATCAGGAGCAACCTGCAGAAATAAAAAATAATAATTTACAACAAAATTCAGCTACACAAGCAACTGGAGATCAAGTATCCCTTGGCAGTGCAGATAAAGAAGCAGGAGTTCACAAAAAATGGACTTTTCTTCACTATGGTGCTGGTGATAACAACCTTTCATCTCTCATCAAAGGCGATGTCGATGAAATGGAAAAAGTTGGTTCAGATGCAAATACACATGTAATTTCGATGCTCGATCAAGAATATGGCGATTGCAAAACATATTACATAACGCAGAACAATGAAAATCATGGTTCTCATGTTGATATGTCCGATCCCAAAACACTTGCTAATTTCATTGCTTGGGGTGTAAAAAATTATCCTTCTGACAATGTAGCAGTTATTTTAGGAAGCCACGGTGGTGGTACAATGGGAGCTGTTGCTGATGACAAAGATGGCGATTTTATGTCCCCACAAGGTTTGAGAGAAGCATTCCAAGAAGCAGAAAAAATGACAGGAAAGAAAATTGATGTACTCGGTTTTGACTGTTGTTTAATGGCAAATACAGAAGTAGCTTACGAACTCAAAGATGTAGCTGATTTCATCGTTGCCTCTGAAGAATCAGAGGGTGGTAATGGTTGGCCATATCACAATGTATTAAATGAAAGTGTTCTAAAAAACCTTCAAGATGCACTTGCAAAAAAACTCACAATTTCTCCTGAAGCATTCGCAAAGA
>CADAWZ010000064.1 GCA_902791745.1 uncultured bacterium | reverse complement strand
AGAATTTCTGAAATGACGAGCGGAGCAGTTTTCAAATTCGACGGTGAAAGTATGCGTTCGAAGTTTAAAAATATAATTTAGGAGTAAATATGATTAATACTAAATTAAATAAAATAAAGATTTTAGCATTTAAAATTAGAAGAATTAACGAAAAAATCGAAAGCTTGAGGTACGAAATGGAATATCACACTTCAATTTATTCCGAATTGCCAAAAAATATTAACTATCGAAATAATATGATCGAAATATTCATTTCAAGGATTGAAGAACTTGAAATTAAAAAAATTGAAATTCAGGTTGAGCTCGATAAAATCTTAGATGAATTTACATTTTTATCAGAAATTTCTTACAAAATTTTGGTTTATAGATGTATTGAAAATCTTCCTTGGGATCAAATTGTTCAAAAAACAGGATATAGCAAACCTTCATGTTTTAGATTTTACAATGAAATTAAAAAATATAATTCATCTTAATTTCTCGATTTCTTCTTTTGATAATCCCGTTGCCTTTTTTATTTGATCAACAGGTATGAACATATCTAATAAATTTTTAGCAATTTCAATTTTTTGATTGTATCTGCCTTCATTCATAGCGTAATCAAGCTCAGCTTGTCTATCTTTCCAAGCTTTTTCTTCATCTTCGGCTATCATTCTTATCCTTTCATCAGCTGTCAGTTGTTTATATTTGCAAACTGCCGATTCGAATGCTACATTTCTTACTGCCATTTTATCCAGCTCCTCCTTGTCATCTGTGTTCAAAAATCTCAGCCATGTTGCTAAATTACTCTCATCTTTTTCCGGTACTTTTTTGAACTCTAATATGTCAATTTCTAGCAAGTCTGTAAAAGTTGAATTCGTATTCTTATCATAAAGAAAATACCTGTTGTGATATTCTTTGCTGTCCTCTATCAAATTATGATCAGTGCAGATCATTATGCTTATAATTTTTCTAATTTTATCATATTTTTCTCCCTCTGTCAACTGCTCAGCTACCATCTTTGAAGCATAAAAAAGAATTCTTTGCTTCAAATCAGAAGCTTTTCTTATTTGAATCTCAACGTTGATTCGTTGACCGTTTTTAGTTGTCAGTTTTATGTCTAAAATACCACTTTTGCCATATGATTTGTTAACTCGCAAATTCGGATCAATAATCTCAATGTGAGCATATTCTTCTTCAGGAATATCAATAATTTCGCGTAAAAGCCCAATCAGAGCAGTTTTATTTTCCGGATCACCAAAAATCATTTTGAAAATCGGATCGCTTTTTGCATATATTCTCATTTTATTCTCCTTTTTTGATCTGATTATATTATAAAGCAAAAAAATATTTTTTAAATTTAAATACAAACTCAAAAAATGGCTTTAAATTTGTAAGATTCAATCATCAAAATATTTAATAAAAAAATACTTTGTGAACTTTGGGTTCTTATAATTTTTTCTTACAAACTCTAGTTTGAAACCACATTTTTTGTAAAATTCAGGCGCTTGGAATTCATTTGTAACTAAATTCAAATTATTAAAATTTTTATTTTTAAAATAGTTAAAAGTCCAATTTACAAGTCTTTTCCCAATTCCCTTTCCACGGTACTCTTTTCTTACTACTAAATTATTAATTGTAACTTCAGCATAATAACTAAATCCATCTATGTACCCTACGTGTTCACCATTTTCTTTTGCAATAAATGCAAATCGTTTAAAATTGTAATTAACATTATTTTCATTGTCGTATTCTGTTAATAATTTGTCTGTTATTTTTTCAATTTCATCAAAATTACTCGCAAATTCTATTTCTACCATAAAAAACTCCATAAACCTTTGAGATTCAATTATGATTAAAAACTTGAAATTAATCAAGTGCAATTATATGAATAAATAAAAAGTGGGGAAAAAATAATGAACGTAGCATTTTTAGACAGAGATGGAACAATCATAAAAGACTACCCAGATAAAGACTGGGCAAACGTAAAATATCCTGAATTTTTAGAAGGTTCGATAAAAACTTTAAAATATATAAAAAGCAAAAATTTCGAAACCATCATAATCACCAATCAATATCTAATAGGTGAAGGAATAATTACTCTTGAAGAATACATGAAATTTAATAATTTATTTTTAAAAATTCTAAATGGCAACGATGTCAATATACTTGATGTTTTTTATTGTCCTCACGCAAGAAATCAGAACTGTAATTGTAGAAAACCAAATCCGGGTCTTATAAATCAAGCTTTAAATAAATATCCAAGTATTGATTTAGACGAGTCTTTTTATGTTGGGGATTCTCTATGCGATATGCAGCTTGCTAAGAATTTTAATCTTACATTTTATGGGATAAATATACCTTGTGAAAACAAAATCAAATCTTTAGAAGAAATAATTAAAAGCAATCAATAATTATATTTTTAGCGATGCTTTCAGCTTGCTTTCCTGATACATTTTCTCCTTCTGACAAATTGACTGCGAAATATAATTTTTTATTTTCTTTTTCATAGAATCCTACAAACCAGCCATTATTACCTTCTCCACTTGTTCCTGTTTTACCATACAAATTCCCACCATTTAGATTTCCTTTACTCATAATTTTTTTCAATATGCTTATGTGGGTTTCATCAACAGAAAGATTATGTTCGAACAAGGCTCTTAAAAATTCAACTTGTTGTTTGGGAGATATCTTTAATGATGAATCGAGCCAAAATGGAAACTCTCCGGAAGTATCACAATTTCCGTATGAAATAGATTTTATAAATTCATCTAATCTTTTCCTTCCTATTTTGTTCGCTACTTCTTGGAAGTACCAAACTGCAGATGAGTTAAAAGCTTCTTTAAGATTCAAATCTTTGTTCCATTCATCGAAATACCTTTTTTTACCATCCCATTTTATTACTGTATTTTCATCCTGCAATATTCTATACTTTAGCCCCGCGAGAGTAATAACTATTTTAAATGTAGAACATGGAGATTTTTCAATATTTACCAGTGTACTATTATTTGTATAATACTTCTCGTTATCAAAAAACAATGCACATCCATTTTTATTTTTAAAATACTTTGAAAAATCAAGTTCTATATTTTCAAAAAAAAAATCTTTTAACTTTTCAGAAATTGTAGCAGATTGTGTGTGATGTAAATAGTGTGTTCCTTCAAGAGGTATAATCTTTTGAATTTCGTCGTTAGTGATCATATTTTTGTTTATATCTTCCCAAGATGTCTTCATTTCTCCAGATTCAATCATACTATTTACATTTTCAATTTGTTCGGAAGCAATAAAAGCTAACACTGGTAAATTTTCTGGATATTGAGTTTTTTCTAGTTCTTTAGAATTTTTCAAAAACCAATTCCATTGATTTACCATAGTTTTATTTACTTTTTTATCGTTTGGATACTTCCATAACGGGAAATTATTTGACCAACGTTCTATCTGTTTTTGAGGTAAAGACATATCTATCCCAACAATTGCCTCAACTTTTTCCGGAAATTTTGATGCCAAGTAAAGAGCGTACAAACCTGACATAGAATGTGGCATTAATATGCATTTATTGATTCCAAGTCGTTCTAAAGCCTCGTTGATTTCATCAACAATATCTTTATTTGAACGTTCTCTATCAGTTTCATCGCTGTTACCATATCCGAAGTAATCTAACACAACGACTTTAAAATTTTTCTGTAATTCGTCAATTAAGCATTTGAAATCGTTATTAGGATTTTCTGTTCCCCACCCACTTAATAATACTATAGTTTTTTGATTTTCTTTTTGATTATTTTCATAAACATGTGCACACATTTTTTGACAACATACAGTAAGCTCATGTAATTTATATTCTGCATTGCATATTGAAACACTGGAAATTAAACTAAAAATCGCCACTGAACAAGGTAAAAATTTTTTCATATATTCCTCCAAATGTTTTATTTTCGATTACTTTAAGAAGTGATCTGAAAACTTTTTTAATTATAAACCGAAACATAAAAAATATCAACATTACTAATTGGTTGCAATGTTATTTTATAAATGTATCTTGATAATCATTTGTTCTTACAATAAAATTTAATCAGCAAATTTAGAGGAGAAAATTATATGAAAAATGGGAAAATGCCAAATCCGAATACAGTACATCCAATAGCTGGATATAATGAAGAAATTTATATTAAACCTACTATAAAAAATAAGAACATAATAGTTGGAGATTTTACCTACATAGCAGATTCAGAATTTGAAAGTCATGTCACACATCATTATGATTTCAACAATGATAAATTAATTATAGGAAAATTTTGTCAAATAGCTTCAGGAGTTGAATTTATAATGAATGGAGCTAATCACCAGATGAATTCAGTTTCAACCTTTCCATTTTATACTCTTGAGGGATGGAACATGGATCCTCCACGTCCTTCTGATCTTCCTCTCAAAGGAGATACTATTATTGGCAACGATGTATGGATAGGTCAAAATGCTGTAATTCTTCCCGGTACTCATATAGGTGACGGAGCTATTATTGGTGCGAATAGTGTCGTAGGTAGCAGTATTGCTCCTTATACAATTGTAATCGGTAACCCGGCAAAGGTGCTAAAAAAGCGCTTTGATGATGAATTAATTGATCTTATGCTCAAATTCAAGTGGTGGGATAAGAGTATAGATGAAATAGATAATCTGATTCCAATATTGACTTGCAGTAATTTAAAAAAAGTAAAATCGGAATTGAAGAAAAGGCTTTATTCATAAAATCAAAATTAAGAGAGTTGATTAAAATGAAACTATATTTGGCTAAACCAGACATCACTTTTTTTGAACAGTATAAAGATATGATGAAAGAATGGCATTCAAGTGGTTCGCACATAGCACCTTGGTTTCTTAGTAAGTCTGTCACTTCTTTTGATGAGTTTTGTAAATTTATCAGAATGCTTGATGACTGCGAACATGGAATAGTTGATAAAAGATTTTCTTCTACAACATCATACTTTGTTGTTAACAATTATGGTAAACTCATTGGTGCAACCAGTCTTAGACATTACCTTACATTAGAAGGTTTTCAGACATGGGGACATATTGGGTATGGAGTTCGCCCAAGTGAAAGAAGCAAGGGATATGCTACCCAAATGTTAAAAATGACGATCGATCAGGCTCGTGAAAAGAAAATATATAAGTTACTTTTAAGTGCCTATGAACAAAACATAGCTTCATGTAAAATAATAGAAAAGTGTGGTGGTATTCTTGAAAATAAAGTTTATATTAAAAATAAAAATGAGCCAATATGTAGATATTGGATTAATGCATTGGAAAATTGTTTCGAAAAATGATTATTTTGATTACAGGTGCATCTCATACGGGAAAAACTTTATTAGCTCAAAAACTGCTTGAAAAATATTATTATCCATATTTATCAATAGATCATTTAAAAATGGGATTAATTCGTAGTGGGAATACACATCTTACGCCAGAAAGTAACGATTACGATTTAACTGCGTACTTATGGCCTATTGTGCGCGAGATAATTAAAACAAATATTGAAAATAAGCAAAACTTAATTGTTGAAGGATGTTATATACCTTTTAATTGGAAAGATGATTTTGAAGAAGCATATTTAAATGAGTTAAAATACATTTGTTTGATAATGTCAGAACGATATATCAAAACTCATTTTTTTGATATTAAATCAAATGAAAATGTTATAGAAAATAGAATATTTGGCCATATATCTCAAGAAGAATTGATAAATGAAAATGATTATAATCTAAAAATGTGCAAAAAATATGGTAATAAATATATTTTAATTAATGATAAATATGAAGTGAACTTTTGCTTTCTTTAGAAACGTCGAAGCATCAGTTGACAATTTCTTTTATTTAGTACATAATTTAACGAATTAATGAAGTATGGGGTGTAAAATGCAAGTTATCTGTCGCAAATAAGGCGTTTACGGGATAGTTGTACCTTTTTGCAGCAGGAAAGCTTGTGTTCTGTTTTTATGGAATTTGGTTTTCTTGCTATATAACAAAATTTTTAGGAGTGAGAAACCATGAATTACAAATTAAAAAAATTTATTTCTTATTATAAACCTTATAAAAAACAATTATTTTTTGATTTATTATTTACAATTATTTCAAGTCTGATTTATATCTCCATTCCAATGATATGCGGATATATCACTGATAAATTGTTTTTATTAGATAAACATGAAGCCCTTGGATGTTTGGGTTGGTTTGCTTTTATCATAGGAATACTTTTTTGTGTTCAATTTTTTTGCAAAAGATATGTAGAGTACCGCGGGGTTTTGTATGCAACTCGAATGGAAATAGATATTGAAAATGAACTTTTTGAACATCTTCATAAACAAGATTTTGATTTCTATAGTAAAAAAGAGACGGGAGAACTTGTTTCTTTGTTCACTGCTGATGCTTTTAGATTGAGAGATCTTTTTAGGCGTCTTCCTGAGTTCAGTTTAGACATCACACTGATATTTCTGTTTTCATTTTACAATTTGTTTTCTATTAACAAAATTTTCGCATCGATATTGTTGTTTGTTATTTCTTTGATCTTCACGTTTATGTTTATAATTTTTCCGAAAATATATGAGATTAATAAATCTTCTAGAGGGTTCTTTGCAAAAATAATAGGGAAATTACAAGAAGGTATTTCAGGAATTAAAACTACTCAACTTTTTACAAATGAGGAAAATGCTGTGAAAGAGCATATTGAGAGAAATCTTCTTTATTTCAATACAGTAGATAAAATATCAAATAAATCAAGTATTTTAGATGCAGGATTATTATCTTTTGTAATAGGATTGATTCCAATAAGCACAATAATAGGAATGTTCTTCGTAATTAATGGAAATATTTCAATGTCTAACTTAGTATCAATTATGCTTTATACGGATATATTGATAGGCCCAATTTTTAACCTTGTTTTTGTAAATAATATATTGCGAGAGTCTATAGTTGGATTTTCTAGAATTTGTAAAATTTTTGATGTTAATCCTAAAATTGTTGATTCTAACGATTGTATAGAATTGGAAAATGTAAAAGGAAACATTGAATTTAACAACATATCTTTTAAATATGACGATAAATATATTTTTAAAAATTTCAATTTAAAGATAAAAGAAGGAGAATATCTCGCCCTAGTGGGAAAATCAGGGGTAGGAAAATCTACTCTTTGTCATTTAATACCAAGGTTATACGACGTCTCTAATGGAGAAGTTTTAATTGATGGAATTGACATTAGAAAAATAAAGTTAAAGAGCTTGAGAGAAAATATAGGATTTGTTCAACAAGAGACGTTCTTATTTTCTAAATCTATATTTGAAAATATAAAATTAGGAAATAGCAATGCAACAAAAGAAGAAGTGATTGAAGCCGCAAAAAATGCTTATGCACATGACTTTATAATGAATCTTCCCGATGGATATGATACTGAAGTTGGGCAAAATGGAACTAAATTATCGGGAGGTCAGCGCCAAAGAATAGCAATAGCGAGAGCTTTTTTAAAGAATCCTCCTATTTTAATTTTCGATGAAGCTACTTCGAATTTAGATAATGAAAGTGAACGATTTATTCAAAAATCTATGGAAGTTCTTGCAAAAAATAGAACTTTTATAGTAATAGCTCATAGACTTTCTACTGTAAAAAACGCTGATAGAATAATAGTTTTAGATAAATCAGGAATAGCAGAAGAAGGTACACATTATGACCTTATAAATAAAAACGGAATTTATTCTAATTTACATAATTTGTAAAAGCTAGGGTGGAAAAATGCAAAATATAAAAAACTTACTCATCTAGAATTTTATAAGCATCTTTTTTAATATCTGTTGGGACAAGCAGATTAGGTAATTTTCTTATGTAGTTTGAATAGGTATTAAAGTCGATTTTATTTTCTAATTTTTTCAAACGATTCACAAGAGAAATTGTATTTACATTAACACGTCTAAAATATTCTTTAGAATCTGAATCTATTGGCAGCTCATTACCATTAAATTTTCCTCGAAACATGGGTAATAAATATTTTTTTATGAAACGCTCAGAAAAGATTCTAAGATCAGCACATAGGTCTTCTGACTTTGCACACTCCAATTGAGTCCACGCATCAAAATCAATTACCGTTGCTATCAGCTGTTTTTTTTCTTCATCAACATAAACTAAAATGTTTTCCGGTGTTAAGTCATGATGTACAATTCCTTTTTGATTTAAATTCTCAATTATATTAGTTAATTGTTCAATTAGATTTGCCCATATCCTTTTTCTATCTTCAAAGCAACGCAATTCAGATGGACTTTCCTTTTTCCAGTCCAAATAATTTACGAAGTTAAATATTTCATATTCCTTAGAACTTGGTACAAATGGATATATGACATAGTATTCTTTTTTCTTATCATCACCAAATTCGGTACAATAAATGGGATGCGCAATTCCTGAAAGTTCGCTACATTTAAAAGCTTGGCAAGCCAATTTTTCAGATATCCAATTGCCATAACCTCTCTTATTTTTTTTCAGAATGAATTTTTTCCCGTCACAACTATATAATCTTATACATTTGTCTGAATTTAACATTTCGATAGACTTAGCAAAATACTCTTCAGATTTTGACTCATGAAAAGACTTTAGAGTATACTTGCTTCCAGGTGATAAGCTTCGATCCATAGACATAGAATCAGATGAAACCCCAGAACATAACAGCATAACTACCATACTGCGTAAAGCAAATCTCTTTTTTGATAACATAATAAACATCCTTTCAATTAATATAACATCACGTTGTTGATTATATAAAAACGTATTAGAAATGTCAAGATATTTTTTAAAATAAATAAAAAATGAATAGATAAATATAACGATATCTTTTTATTAATGTGATACTAAAATGTAAAAATTAAATTTTGGAAGGAAAAAACTAATGACAATAGAGAAAATGAGTGATTTTTTCACAAAAAGAATACATGAATATGAACATCAAATGCTTGAAAATGTTGAAGGGTGTAAAGAAGGATATATAAAACTTGCCGAAATCATTCCAAATGACTGTAAAAATCTTTTGGACTTAGGATGTGGAACAGGTTTAGAACTTAGAGAGATATTTAAAAAAATTCCAGACTTAGAAGTTACTGGAATAGATTTGACTAAAGCTATGCTTGATAAACTAAAAATTAATTTCCCTGATAAAAACATAAAATTGATTTGTGGAAATTATTTTGATGTCCCTTTGAAGAAAAAATATTTGATTGCGTTATATCGTTTCAAACTATGCACCATTTTTCACACGAAAGAAAAATAAATTTGTATAAAAAAATTCGCAAATCTTTAAAGACGACGGGAATGTATATTGAATGTGATTATGTTGCAAAGAATCAGGACGAGGAAGATTATTTGTTTTCAGAGTTAAATAAAATTCGAAAGGATAACAATATAAAAGAGAGTGAATTTATTCACTTCGATACACCTTGCACCGTGGATAACCAAATAAAGATGTTCAAGATTGCTGGATTTAAAGAAATTTCAAAAGTTTGGCAAAAAGGTCAAACTGCCATTATAATTAGCAAAAATTAAATTTTAGTCAATTTAAAAATTTTTCGCTCTATTTGAACATGCTGGAAAAATAAGAAATGTCAATATATCAAAAGGAAATTTTAGATTTGCTGCTTCTATGTTTTTGAAAGACACTTTAAAAACAATAGAAAAATTGCCAGAAAGAACTTTCGATGAAATAATAATTAAATATGTAGAAATGAACATTGCTCATCCATTTTTAGAAGGAAACGGAAGGGCAACAAGAATTTGGTTAGATTTGATTTTGAAAAAAAATCTTGGGTTGGTCGTAGATTGGCCTAAAGTAGATAAAGTTTTATATTTACAAGCTATGGAAAGGTCTCCGGTTAACGATTTGGAGATAAAGACCCTTCTTTCAAAATCTTTGACTGATAAATTTGATGATAGAGAAGTTATATTCAAAGGATTAGAACAATCATATTTTTATGAAGAAAATTGAATTAATACTAGACATTTCACTAAGATATTTGTTAACTTCTTGTTTATTCAATTTCTTAATTAAAGTATTTTTATAAACTTTAAATTCAGAATTTTGAAATATAGATTGCATTTTAGGGCAAGATAGTTTTTTATTTTTAGAAAGATAGGACAATAAATTGGATTGAGATGCAAAAATTTTATACGATTTTCTATCTTTGTTGTTTTTAAGCTCGTATATACCACAATTAGATTGGCAACAATATTCGGCAACTCTTAAGTAAAGTTTTGCTATTTCCAAGGTTTTAAATGGAAAATTCCAACGCATTAAACCGCGCTTAGAATCTTTTTCTATGCAAATGCAACGACCACATGTTCCACATATATATTGTGTATGGTTTTTTAAACATCTTTCTGGATTTAGTAACGGAGTTACCCTGGAATTTGCACTATAACACTCTTCACAACATTTTATGGATTTAGATGTCAAATTATCTTTCATAATCATCATTATTTTTTATTTTCCTCTGTTTTTTTGAATCTTATTGAATACAATTTAATTGTAACACTTTTCTTACACGAATTGGAAGTAAATAAGAGCAAATTAGTAGCTCCGTAAGACTCAAAGTGTGGTATAGTATGTAAAGTGGCAGAATTTTATTTGGCTTCAAGTCTTGAAATAACAGCTCTTTGGAGCGCTTTATTTAAGAATTTCTCTCCGGCAAGCGCCGGAGGGAAAGCATTTTTGTTGCTGCCTTTTTAATTTAACGCGAGGTGATAAATTTATCAATAACGAACTAAAAATTCAAGAAATTAGCATAAATGACATCAAGATGTACGAAAATAACCCGAGAAACAACGATGAAGCGGTTAAATATGTCGCCAACTCGATAAAAAAATTTGGGTTTAAAGTTCCTGTCATAATTGACAAAAACCACACAATAATTGCAGGACACACTAGGTTCAAGGCTGCAAAAAAACTCAATATCGAAAATCTTCCATGTTTGATTGCTGATGACCTAGATGATAAGCAAATCAAGGCTTTCAGGCTTGCTGACAATAAAGTTTCTGAGTTCTCTGATTGGAATTTTGAACTTTTGAACCAAGAACTTGCAAAACTAACAGATTTTTCAATGTCCGATTTTGGATTTGAATGCCTTGAAAATATTGACTTTGTCGAAGATGTCATTGAGGATGAAGTCCCAGAAATTCCTGAAGAGCCTAAGACAAAATATGGAGATATTTATAGTCTTGGAAATCATCGCTTGATGTGTGGTGATAGCACAATTTTTAACGATATCGAAAAGTTAATGGCTGGAAATTCAGCCAATCTTTTGTTAACGGATCCACCATATAACGTTAATTACAAGAGTAAATCAACGAATATGCAGATTAAAAATGACAACCAAAATGAAGATTCTTTTTACCAGTTTTTGTATGATTCGTTCTCAAATATTTACAGTTTTTTAAAAGATGATGCCAGTTTTTATGTTTGGTATGCCTCAAAAGAAGTTGTCAATTTTTCGAATAGCTTGAAAAACGCAGGTTTTGATGTCAAGCAAGAGCTAATTTGGAACAAAAACAGTCTTGTTATGGGCAGATGTGATTACCATTACAAGCACGAGCTTTGTTTATATGGCTGGAAAGCCTCGGAAAAGCACAACTGGTACGGAGATCGAAAGCAGACAACGGTTGTGGATTTTGATAAGCCTCTGAAAAATGACTTGCACCCGACGATGAAACCCGTCGGGCTTTTTAATTACCAAATTCAGAATTCATCGAAGCCGGGCGATA
>CADAWZ010000063.1 GCA_902791745.1 uncultured bacterium | reverse complement strand
CCACTTCTTTCTTTTATAAAATGTATGTTATGAAAAATATCATTTTTTATAAATATTTAACTATTTGATATAATTCTTTCTTTTTTGTGTGAAGAGGACTTGGATTACTATTTTCATCAGCATAACCTATTGGCATAATAAGTACCGATTTTTCATTTTTTGGGATATTAAAAGTTTCTTCAAATTTTGAATTTGGAAAATAATTACACCAACAAGTTGAAAGTCCAAGTTCTGTAGCTTCAAACATAATATGAGTTGCTACAATACTTACATCTTCAACACCAGAATTAATACCTTCTTCAAGTGGATTTTTCCAAGTTTCATCTGTGTTATAGGTGAATAATAAAACTGTTTTTGCACCATATCCACAATGCGTCAATTCTTTTAATTTTGCAAGTGATTTTTCACTTTGAATAACATAAATTCTATGGGGCTGTTGATTTTTTGCTGTAGGAGCAAGATTTCCTGCTTCTAAAACCCTATTTAATTTTTCTTTTTCGATAGGCTTATCTGAAAATTTTCTAACAGAATATCTTTTTTTAGCAAGTTCAAAAAATTTATCTGTAGAAACATTTGCAGATTCTGATTTGTCATTTCCATAAACTTCTCTAATAAGTGGAAATGTACTCCAAGCCTTTGGCCAACCGCAATAAAAAGCCAACTGAGTTACAATTTCAACAGCTTCTTCTCTTGTTATTCCATGTTTTTTTCCAATTTCTAAATGAGCTTTTAATTGTGGATAAAGTCCTGCTGAAAACAATGCAGAAATAGTAATCATACTTCTATCTCTTGCACTCAATTTATCTTCTCTTGACCATACTTCACCAAACAAAACATCATCATTTAATTCAGCAAATTTTGGAGCAATATCTCCTAAAAGTTCTCTTCCTGCCGTCTGTTTTTTTGACATATTATTTCTTACCTCCGCAGATAAAATATTATTATTTAAAAAAAATAAGCATATTAAAAATGCAAAAAAAGCAGAAATATATTTTTTTAACATAAAGTTTTTCCTTTTTATTAAGTTTATAATCTTCAAAATAAACTATAACACATTTGAGTTACTCTAAGTCAAATATTTATTTCAAAATCTTATACAAAAATTTTGGCTTCAAATATTCAATTTTTACAGGCTTTGAATAAATTGTACATTCATCTGACATTTCTGTTCTTCTCAGTAAATCAAAACTTTTCACATTTTCTCCACTATCAAACAAAGAAAATACCCCATTTTCCCTCTGCTTTACGACAGCAGAACAAGAACCAGTCTGACCATTTATAGCAATTCTCAAAAGTTTATCTTCTTTTGGAAGTTGACATTCTAAATAATATATAGGAACAAATATCATACTATAACTGTGATTTCTTCTCCAATCACGAGATTGCTTGACAATTTTAACTCTTTTTAAATCAAAGGTTTGTTTTATTCTCTCTGTTACACGATAATTTGTTATTGTGTTCAAATATCCAATATTATCAACTCCATTTATATGACCAAGAATAACAATATCTCCAATTATATAAGCAGGAGAAAATGGCTCCATTTTGCTAAAATCCCAAGAAAAAATGCGATCACATAGAAGGACATCAAGAGCTAAATTTTTTGGAACTCCCCAATTAATCCACTCCTGATATACTTGAAATCTTCCCTTATTCGATTCAATCTCAGCCCTTATTCTAAAATCAGATAATTCATAAGGGAAAAAATATTTTTTCAAGTATCCCTTCTCAAATAAAAACTCTATTGGAAAGTCATTTATCGAATTTCTTGATAAAATTTTCCTTGCAAGATGTTTTGCATAACCTTCTTCTATTTCAAAAGGCAAATACCAATATGGCATACCTAAAAATTTTGGGCCAAAAATATAAGCCTTATTATAATAGCCAAATTTTACAACTTCTTCTCGTGGATATGAATAATTGCAATATTTACAAAGAAAAATATTTTCATTTTCAAACCCTTCAACCTCGTTGGCACAATTAGGACAAGTAAAATAAAGTGTTTTTCTCTCAGTTATTAATTTATAGGCTTCTTCATCAAGATTTTTTAAATATTCATCAATAGGAACCCAACGGAGATTATTTGCATTATAGTTAATATACTTATCTTTTGCCTTTAAACGAAATCCACCTTTATATAAACTAACAGGATATTCGCTTTCATCAAAATTCCAATATTGCATAAAAGCCACCTGAGGAAGTTTTAATATGCCATCTTCAACTTCTGTTTTTTGATGACGAAAACGTATTTTCTCCACAAATTTAGTAAAATCATAAGGACTAAATTCTCTTTTATGGCCACAGTAAAAACATTCAAAAGCATTTTCCGATGTATGTGGATACATTGGACCACTGCAATTACGGCATTTCATAATAATGACAGTATCAGAACTTTTCATTTTTCGCTACCTAAAAAATAACAGTATATAAAACTAAATCTTCTTTTCCATCATTTATAATCAAATGTTCTGAACCTTTAGGGCAGATATGACAAACACCTGGAATTAATTTTTCCTGTTTACCATCGCAAAACGCAACACCAGTTCCGCTTGCAACAAAATTTAGATCATTTCCTGTTTTTTGAATATGTTTTCCAATAGAAGCCCCTGCAGGAATTCTACTGACTATAATCCTTGCGAATTTATCTGAAAACATCTTGGCAAAAACAATTCCTGATCCCCCATTCATATTTTCAAATTCAGATTCTTTTATTTTATAGAAATCTATTAACATTTTTTTCTCCATAAATAATTTTTATGTTACAAAAAATATTATAATATACCTATCCAACAAAAAGCAATTTTTTTTTTGATAGGTCTAATTAAAAAGGAATTGAATATCACTTTCAAAGA
This sequence comes from uncultured bacterium, assembly GCA_902791745.1. Lineage (GTDB taxonomy): Bacteria > Vulcanimicrobiota > CADAWZ01 > CADAWZ01 > CADAWZ01 > CADAWZ01. The sequence continues at coordinate 9,830 of CADAWZ010000063.1, read as the reverse complement.
ATATTAATATAACAAAAGATTTAAAAACGGAGATAAAAAAATGTCTTGTTTTATTTTTCTTATGCTTTTAGTTCCTGGTTTTGTTGCCATCATGTCTATTATAAAGCAATCACAAGACGATAATGAATCACTACAGGGAGAAGCAAGTAACTATAATCGTATAAGCTATAGAAATAACCCTTATAACAATTACAATCAAAATAATTACAATCAAAGCAATTATAATCAAAATAATTACAATCAAAGCAATTATAATCAAAATAATTATAATCAAAGCAATTATAATCAAAATAATTATAATCAAAGCAATTATAATCAAAATAATTATAATCGCCCACAACTGGCAAATCCATATTCAAATGAAAAATTATCACTTTATTTTACATGTAGAGCTCCTATCAATGTAGAAAGATATAATTCTTGTATAGTTGAATTAATAGACGATCATGGAAGGAATATGTATCTATTAAAATTCCAAAATCCAATAAGCAAATTTAAATTAGCTAAAGTTACATTTCACCAAGTAAGAGAATCAGATTTTTATGCTAACAAAGGAAAAAGCATAGGTCAAGGAAGAAGTTTAATAAAACAATTGAGAATTAAATTCCTTATACATGAAAGACCACGATTAGAAATTTCTCTTCCACTACCATTTACTTATTGCATAGGAATAGATAATCCTATTAGATATTTTAATGTTTCAATACATGACCGAGCTAATAAAAATACAAATGAAAATTTCAATATCTATTTGACAAGAGATGAAATGTCTATAATCTCAGCAAGAGAAGGCAAAAACTCATTCGAAACTCCTAAAAAAGAGACTAAACAAAAAGTTATTAGCCTTGACAATTTTAACAATATCAGTGATGAAGAATTAGTAAATCAACTATTTAAAACAGATTATCTAAAAGGCAAAAAGCAAAATGCCCAAATAGGCTCTACATCAAATTTAGAGTTTCCAACATTAGGTGATACAACTGATGTATTCTCATCTAAGTCTGATTTAAGTCTTCCATCTCCAATGTCGTCAAAAACAAAGACATCACAAAGAACAATATCTACATCAGCAAAAACAAGTACACCAACGACAAATACGCCATCGGAAACAAGCTCAATATCAAGTTCAATATTGAGAGATTCAAGCACAAGAAGCAGAACAACAGAAAGACGAAATACTCAAGAAGATGATATTTTTGCAAATGCATTCAATAAACAAGAACAATCAAAATCTTCTTATGAAGCATATAAAGAACATAGAGAACAACAACAAAAAGAAATTGAGGCCCTTGATGAAAAAGTAGAACTAATAGAAGAAGAAACTCCTATGGAAGAAATTCCAACTGATTATGAAGCTTCATTTGATGACGAATTAGTAGAACTTGTTCAAGATGAGCCAGTATATGAAGAAAATAATTATTCAGATTATGAACAACCACAAGAAGAAACAGAGCCTGAAATTTACTTTGTTACTGATGAAGAAGAACTTTTAGAAGTAGAGCCAGAACCAGCTCCTATTCCTCAAATTGAAGAGCCACAAGAAGAAAAGAAAGAAGAAATTGCTTCAGATGTTGACAGCGTTTTAAATAAATACTCTAAATCTAAACCAAAATTTAAGACATCAAGCTTTATAAGTCCAACTTCAAATTATACAACTTCGAGTTATAAGTCTGAATCTACAAACACAAATGAACAGACAAAATCTAAAACATCAGATTTCAGTTCAAAATATATGAATAAATATAGTAAATATACAAAATTTGGAGAGTAAATATTTTTATGAATCTAAAAAATCTTCCAATAATTGTTGCTGATGAAGTCCAAAAAGCAATAGACGAAAAAAAGCCAATAGTTGCCCTTGAATCAACAATAATAGCACATGGACTTGCATATCCATTCAATGTACAAATAGCTGAAGAACTTGAAAATACAATAAGAGAAAAAAATGCAACTCCAGCAACAATTGCTTTAATTGATGGAATAATAAGAATTGGATTAGATAAAAAACAAATTGAATTTATAGCAACAGACAGAAATGTAAGAAAAACGAGTAAAAGAGAAATTCCTTTTGTAATTTCAGACAAAGGTCATGGAGCTACAACAGTAGCTGCAACTATGTATTGTGCCTCACTTGTAGGAATAAAAGTATTTGCAACAGGTGGTATTGGCGGAGTACATAAAGATGGGCAAAATACATTTGATATATCTTCTGATTTAACAGAATTATCAACAACAGATGTAGCTGTTGTGTGTGCTGGTGCAAAGTCAATACTCGACATAGGATTAACACTTGAAAAACTCGAGACATTAAATGTCCCAGTCATAGGATATCAAACTGATGACTTCCCTGCATTTTATTCAAGAGAAAGTGGATTTGGAGTTGATTATAATGCAGATTCAGCTCAACGAGTAGCAGAAATAATGAAAATAAAATGGGATTTAGGCATAAAAGGCGGGCTATTAATAGGTTGTCCAATTTCTGAAGAAGATGAAATCCCTTATGACACAATGAAAGAATATATAAACAAAGCATTAAAAGAAGCTGAAAAAGAATCAATAAGAGGAAAATATTTGACTCCATTTCTATTAAAAGAAATTCACAACAGTACAAGAGGCAAAAGTATTAATGCAAATATGTCACTTGTAAAAAATAATGCATCTATAGCAGCTGAAATAGCTTGTGCATACAACGAACTATAAAACTTAATAAAATCAACAATTATAAAAATGTAAAAAATGGAGTGTGAAGAATTTTCTTCACACTCCATTTTTTAACTCAAAGCCTATCTTCTTCCTCTTCTTCTATTTGAACTTCTATCTGAACGGCGTCTTCTTGGTCTATCATCTTCATCATCATCTTCGTCTTCATCATCTTCATCATCATACTCTTCGTCATCATCTTCGTCTTCATCATCTTCATCATCATACTCTTCGTCATCATCTTCGTCTTCATCATCTTCGTCTTCATCATCTTCGTCTTCATCATCATACTCTTCATCATCTTCGTCTTCATACTTATCAAGTTCTTCTTTCAATTTTTTCAGAGCACGCTCAGCTTTTCTTATCTTTCTCTCTAATTCTTCATATTCTTCATCATCTTCATCACACTCATCGAGTTCTTTTTTCAACTGTTTCATAGCACGCTCAGCTTTTTTTATCTTTCTCTCTAATTCTTCATATTCTTCATCATACTCTTCATCATCTTCATCATCGTCATACTCTTCATCATCTTCATCATCGTCATACTCTTCATCATCTTCATCATCGTCATACTCTTCGTCGTCATCTTCGTCGCACTCATCAAGTGCTTTTTTCAACTGTTTTATAGCACGCTCAGCTTTTCTTATCTCTTTCTCTAATTCTTCATACTCTTCATCATCTCCATCATATTCATCGAGTTCTTCTTTCAACTGATTTATAGAACGCTCAGCTTTTCTTATCTTTCTCTCTAATTCTTCATATCCATCATCATCATCTTCATCATACTCATCGAGTTCTTTTTCCAACTGTTCCATAGCACGCTCAGTTTTTTTTATCTTTCTCTCTAATTCTTCATATTCTTCATCATGAATATTATTCTTTGAACATTTATTAGACTTTTTCATTATTATAAACTCCTAAAAACATAAATTGAAATCTAAAAAAAAAGTTAATTCTATATTAATTCTATAAAACCTTTAAAAATATAAAAAAAGGGGATGTGAAAAAATTAAATAGTTTGTTATCTGCTTTCACAGCCCCTTTTTTGTTCAAATTACTCTCTTTGTCTTTTACTATTTATTTCTGCCAAGATCTCTTGATATTTTTTCTTCATTTCCTCAGCTTCATCTGTTCCTTCAAATTCAAGCCTTGGAATATCTTCCCAAAGACTATCAAGATCATAAAATTTTCTATAATTGGCATCATTATCTTCTTTTTTATTAAATGCCATTGGTCTAAGTCCTCTTCTTTTAGGCATTTCTCTTCCATTTTCTGCAAACACATGGACAACTATATCACCATAGTCAAGAAGAATCCAAAAACCACTTTCCATTCCTTGACACATTCTTCGAGGAGGATTTGTATTTTTAAATACAATATCTATTTCCTGAGCAAGAGCTTTTGTCTCCCTTGTTGAATATGCTGAAACAATTACAACATAATCATATAATGCAGATATCCCCTCAAAATTTACAATAGATATATCTTTGCCATTTTTTTCTTGTGCTATAACTCCAGCAAGAATGGCCTGTTTTTTACTATCAACAATTCTTTCCATATATTTTTTACCTATCTAACTCCAAAATAAGGCTGATTATTTTCTTTTTTCTTTATATAAAATTTGTTTTTGTATATATAATCCCTAACTTCATCAGGTACCAAATAACGTATTGATTTCCCCTCTTCTACTCTAAATCTAATGTCTGTTGAAGATATATCAACACCAGGAATTTGCAAAAACAATATTTTATCTCTATTTTTTAAAGGCTTCATCTTTTTTTCAAGACTTTCAAAAGAAAGCCCTGAACGCTCTATTGTCAAAAAATATGTCAATTTTTCTAAAAGCTCATCAAACCTATGCCATTCAGAATTAAGTACAGCATCTAAACCTGTAATAAAAACAAAAGATTTATCTTTGTATGTTTTTATCAGTTCGTCAACAGTATCTATCGAATAAGAAGGTCCACTCCTTTTTAATTCAATATCTGAAACTTCAAATTTAGGGTTTGAAGCTATGGCAAGTTTTAGCATTTCCAAACGATATTCTCCGCTTATAAGTTCTGGATCGTGCTTATGAGGCGGTATAGAATTAGGGATAAACAATACTTTTTCCAAGTTCAAAAAATTTAAAGCTTCTTCAGCTGCAATTAAATGTCCATAATGAACAGGATTGAAAGTCCCCCCCATAATACCTATGTCTGACATATATTTTTAAAAAAATATCCTTTCTCCCCTATGTATATTAATTTTAAGGGAATATTTTTAATCAAAAATGTAATTATTATTTTTCTTCAATGTTACATTTTTTCCTTTATTACTATCACTTTTATTTATTTAGCAGGAAAAATTTAAAAAGATGTCTAAAAAATACTTTTTGAATTAAGGCAATTTTTGGGTGTTTTTTTAAGATGAACAAAATTAAAATATTATTTATATCAACTATTATTGTCCTGTCAACGCATTTAACAGCATTGGCTGATAATTCCTCATTGCCAAATTCAAAAAAAGCAAGAGATCCATTTACTCTTCCCACTTATATGACAGACCAAATAACAGATGAATATAAACACGAAGAAATAAGATTTATTCCTCGTGATCCATTTGATGCAAAATCTCCAATAGATTCAATAAAAAATAAAAAAGAGTCAAAAATATCAAATACAGAAAAATATTTTAAAACTCTGAAAGATAAATATAATTTAAATCTAATACCAACAAGAAATTCATCTGTTTTATCACTCTTTAATAAAGATGATGAAGATATGACTCAAAAAATAATAGAATCTTCTTCAGGAGATACTTATGTATTTGATAAAGAAGACAGCAAAATAATGACAAAAGAAGAAATTAAAGAAGAAGAGGAAGAGATTATAGAAGAAGATGTAGATGAAACTGAAACAAAAACTACCATTAAAAATATTAAAATAGATGAATTACACAGTTGTTCTGCTGCAGATATTGAAGAAATGGAGAACCAAAATCGTCCAAGTATAGAAGCTGGGACAAAAGCAAGAATAACAGCAGACCAAGTTGATTATATTCAAGGAAAAGCAACTGCAACTGGAAATGCGATAATATTTTTTCGTGGCACAATGATAAAAGCCGATCAACTCATATACGATGAAGCTAACAAAAAATTATACGCAAATGGGCATGTTGATATATCACAAAATAATAGCAGATTAAAAGCAGAATCTGGCACTTATGATATGGAAACAGGCATTTCTGAAATATTCAATGGATATGGCTATACAGATGAAGTGGAAAAAGGCGATCAAAAAATAAATGGAAAAATTTATTTTTGGGGAGAACATATTGTAAGAGAAGAAGAAAAAACGACTTTGACAAATGCTATAATAACAACTTGTGATGAACCTGAACCAAATTATCATTATCACATAAGATGTAAAGAAGCAGAAATATATCCTGGCAAAAAATTAATAGCTCATCATTCAAAATTAAAAATAAAAAATAGAACGCTTTTAAACTACAAAAGACTTGTTTTAGCATTAAATAAAAAAAATCAAAGTTTAATTCCAACTATAGGGCACAACGCCACTGATGGTTGGTACATAAAAAAAGATTTTGATTTTGATTTATTCAATAGTCCAGCAATAGGAACACTTGAACTATATGAAAAAAGTGGTATTGGCTATGGATTGAAATATCCATACCAACTAAATAATGGGAAAATAATAGGACTATTAGAATATTATAATTTATCACCAAATAAAACAGCTCTTATAAAAGAAGACCTCACAAATGAAGAAAAGAATAGAGAAGTAGGGAAAAAAGAATTTAGAAATAACATAAGATATGAAATCGGAAATGGATATTATACAGGAATGTATATAGGTTCTTATGACTATCAATATCCAAATGAAAGAAGTAGGAATTGGAATAATTACAATTTATACTTTGGCAGAAGCACAGAAAAAGAAAAATATAAATTAACTCAAACTGTAACTGATTACAATAAATATAGTTATCAAACGAGGTCTTTTGATTATGGAAGAGATTTAGGTAATGGATGGACGGCAAGGGTAGGATTTTATAACAATGGAAGAAGTGATTCAGAATCAATATGGCGTTATTATACAGATGTAAATTATTCAAATAATTTTGTAGATGCAACATTATCATATTTAACAACTACAAATGATAAAATATATCATCTCGACAAAACCCCAGAATTAAATTTCATATCAAAAAATATGTACTTGGGAACCATTCCAATCAAAGCAGGTTTTTCACTTGGTAGTTACAAAGAAGAGCCAACAAGTTTACATATGACAAAAAGTAAATTTTATATAGGTGTATCTCCAACTGATTTTGATTTAGGCAAATATGGAGATTTACAAGTAGCAGGTGGCTTTTATCAAATATTATGTGAAGATGGAAGTCAAAAGTACTCATTTTCTGGAATGTCAAATTATACCTATAGCCTAAATGATCATATAAATTTAAAAGCTGGGTATTTTTTTCAATCTCCCAAAGGATATTCTCCATTTGTTGAAGATTACATACAATCATACAGTTTGATAACTGCAGGAGCCGAGATATACAATGGAGAAAAATGGAAATTTATGATTTCAGGTGGGTATGACTATATGTACGACTCTAAAACAAGTATAATAAGTACATTGTATTTGCATCCTAATGACAAACTTGATCTAAAATTAGGAACTCACTACAACATAGACCAACATACATTTCCAAGTATTACATCAGAAATAAAATGGGATATAGGAAATGGTCTTTCTCTTGAAAATTGGACTCTATATGATACTGTAAATAGTAAACTAACATATTTTAATGTAGGACTTTCAAAAGAAACGCATGATTTTGTAACAAAGATATTGTATAGACATCAACAAAAAGATCTTTGGTTCGAATTTTATCTAAAAGCATTTCCTGAAAATCCTACTTATATAACTCCTAATCCTACTGAAATAATAAGTCCAAGAAGATAAAGATAATAACTTTTAAAAAACTTCAACACTAAAACCTGTTAAATCTGCATTTGCATCAGGAGTGTCACTTGGAATATTTGACTCATAATAATCACCAATACTATCACCAGGATAACCTGAAGGAAGAGAGGAAGAAATAGCACCTGTAAGAGGACTTACTAAAAATGAATAATGAGTACAAGAAGAAAGGTCTGGTCCCAATGTATCTATAAACTTTCCAATTTCTTTTGTTGAAGTTGTTATCAAAGCCTGTGTGGCAAAGGTACTCTGAACTTGATTTTTAAAGACAGAGCTTGTCTTTAAAGGAAATGTAATAAAAACTGTCGATTTATCAGATGAATAAGAAACATAATTATCTATATCTGTAATGACAGTAAGAAGTCTATCAGCATCGTTTAATCTATGATACCAATGATATCGAGGTGCATCAAGTGAATCAGGATTACAAATTCTAATAACATCTGTATAAGTACCAATATCATCAACTTGAATTGGATTACCTTCAGTATTTATAAGCACACAATAATATAGAGAACCTTTTATTTCTCCAGCAACACTAATTCTAAATCTTATATAATTTGGTGTATTTTCTGAATTAGTATTTGAGGATGAATTAGCAGGAAGTAAAGATGTATTATCTGCATTATTATCTGTATTATTATAGACATTATATGGAATATATCCATAAGTATTATCTGAGCTTGTATCACTTGCACAAGATACTAAAAATAAAATAAATGACAATAAGAATATTGATATAAATTTATTCACAATATACCTCCAATAAAAAAATGACTAATAAAATAAAAAATAACAATATCATACTTATAAAAATTTTTCTTGCAGTATTAGCAGGATTCCTGCTTGTATATTCAACTCCAATGACCAATTTAGGTTTTCTATCTTGGTTCGGAATAACATTAATAATAATAAATATTAGATTGGCTAACTCAAAAAAAGAATGCTTTTATATAACAATTATAGCCAGTATTTTATATTATGCAAAAATTTACCTTTGGACAAACAGATTCGGAATATATGTTTGGCTTCTTGCAAGTATTTTCTTTGGTTCTTTAATGGGAATTTGGGCCGTAATAGCATATATATTTGAAAAAAATCAACCTAAAAAAATAAATATTTTTCTAATTCCAATATCCCTTGTTGTATTTGAACATATAAAAACTTTTGGCATTTTAGGAACGAGTTGGGGTAGTATATCATAGTTGGGGTAGTATATCATATTTACAATATCAAGACTTGTATTTAATTCAAGTAGCTGGATTATTTGGAATGCATTTTATTACATTTATAATGGCTCTTTTAGGATATTTTATATCTGAAATTGTACTAAATTATAAAAAAACATCAATTTTAGATATAATAAAACAATATATATTCATACCAATTTTAATCATATGTGTTTATATATATGGATTTCTTTTTATAAATGCAGATAAATCACCCGATGATTCAAAACAAGTGAGAGTGTCGCTTCTGCAACCTTGTTTTGACATGCTAATAAAAAAAGACCCAACCAAACAACATATGATGACAAAAGTATTATATGAAATGACAACAAATGTTGCAAAGGACCAAAAACCTGATTTGATAGTATGGCCAGAATCTTCTCTACCTGGACGAACAAATAATCCATATGTAATACAATTTATGGAAAATCTTGCCAAAGAAACAAAAACAAATATAATATATGGTGTAATTAGTGTTGATGAAGAAGATAAAAAATACAATAGTGCTGTATATTATGACAATAATGGACAAGAAAAAGGTATATGTTCCAAAAAACATCTTGTTCCATTTGGAGAATATGTTCCAATAACAAATAAATTAAGAAAAGTTCATCCTTTATTAAGTTTAGTACCTGAATACACTCCAGGAAATCCAGAGACAGATAAAGGAGTTTTTGAAACAAATGGAATAAAATTTGGTATAATAGTTTGCTTTGATTCAAATTTTCAGTATTATGTAAAAGAAGCTGTAAATGATGGAGCAAAATTTATAACAGTAATAACAAATGATGGTTGGTTCGAAGCTTATGAAAGTACAGAAGACCATATCAGTTGGAATGTAATAAGAGCTGTTGAAAATAAAGTTCCAATATTACAATCAGCCAATACAGGAATAAGTGTTGTCATAGAT
>CADAWZ010000062.1 GCA_902791745.1 uncultured bacterium | reverse complement strand
AATTTATCTCTTTTCACCACTTGGCCAAAATTCTGCGTGTGCTGGAACTGGCTCTTGTTTTGAACCAACTCCGAGCTCTTTTAACATTTCGTCCCATTTTGTGTCTTTTGTGAACTGGAGATCTTCATAACTGAATCCTAAATCCTGTGGTTTGTTTGTTGGAGCATAAATGCTTAAACCTTGTGATTTTGGATGTTCATTTCCTACTGAATTGTACATAACAGCTTCAGCTAAACTTGCTTTTACATTCTTAGCTGCTTCAACTAAAGATTCGTCTTTTGATGAAGCTATGATGTTATCGGCTAAGTTACCTACATCTCTTATATCTCCATAAGGAGCCCAGCCTTGACCGTAATTTTCAGCACTTTGAATTGCTTGTTTTACAGTGTCTTTGTCATCTGATTTCATTATTGTTTCAGCAAGACTATTGAGAGAATCTTTGAATCCATCCATTTTTGACATATCTGTGATAGAGAATGTTGATATATCATCCAAGTGTTCGTGGTTTATATCTATGACGATTTTTGCAAATTCTTCTGGATCGACATTTATTCTTCCATTTGATGATTCTTGAACTCTTTCAATGACCTTTGACATATTTGCACCATTGAGCATTGAATCATAAGCCCAACCTGGACCATTTTCTGTCTCTTCTGAGGCCATAAATATATTTGCGTGGTCTTTTAGTTCATAAGCAACTTCTGTTTCTGCCATAAGACAAGCATCGAATCCAAGAACATCAATTTTCTTTCCTGTGATAGCTTCTGCTTCTGCAAGAGCTTTTTTCATATCAGGAACACTCATTGAACCTTTTCCTGAACCATCATCTGACATAGCACCTGTGAAACCACCACCATGGTCATTAAGTACAAGGCATACATGGTCTGCAGGGAATTTGCCCATTGCATCGACTACAAATTTTGTGAGTGTTTTGTAGTCAGACATATCTGTTTTGCCAAATTCTTGAATTACTTCTGAATTTAGTTTGCCTTCTTGATCATCTTTTGTTACATAATATGTTCTGCAGTCGTGCCAATCACCCATTACATTTTTTTGATTGCCAACATCAACATATGCTACAACATGTGTATTTTCATCAGAACCAACTCTTTCTTGTTGGTCAATATTTGCAAGTTGGAAATCTGTCAAGTTACAATCAGCAGCAATGTAATTCATAAATAACCATTTTTTATGTGGCTTTACTGCATCTGGCATTTGCTGAGTATTTTCACCTAACGACACTTGATCGGATGTTGCTTTTGGCTGTGCCTCTTCTGCTTGTTTAGGGACAACGCTATTATTTACTTCCGTTCTGGCCGGTATGGATGAATATGATTGTATATTTTGTATGTTCATTCCATTACCTCCGATTTTTTCTTTTAGCTACAATACGCCAATTTATCTAATTTCTCACAAATTATAGCATATAGAAAAAGTCAATTCAATATACAAAATGTTAAAAATTGTTAAATTATTGTTTAATTTCTTCTATTTTTACAATAGAAAGTGCTTATAAAAGCCCTAAAATAGCAGCATTTACTATATTATTTTAGGAAAATCAATTTTTGTTATTAATTTTGCTGTTAAATAATTTTCAAAAATAGTCACAGTTTAACAAGTAAACAAAGTTTTGGGGTATAATAAAGGGAACGATTTCAATTTTCTACCGTCTTATTACTTTTACGGAAATCAATTTTTGTTAGTAATTTTGCTGTTAAATAATTTTCAAAAATACGCTACGATGTTAATATTTTAATTATCGAAAAAAACTGTCTGAAGTGAATGCCTTATTGCTAAAAATAAAAAAATAGTATTTTTGAAAATTATTATGAACTAAAAAATTGATTTCCGCCCATCCTCTTTTATACCCCAAAACTAAAACTTGCAACTTGGTCATAAGTAGAAAAAAATATTAGCAAACTGCACTAAATATAATAAATGTTATTTTTGTGAGAAAAAGCGAACGACATCATGAGCTTGCGAGTGTTTAGAGTGAGCTTTTTAAAACAAAGTAACATTCGGCACAAAATAAAAAAATAGTATTTTTGAAAATTGTTATGAACTAAAAAAATTGATTTTCGTGCTTGCATCAAGGAAAAAAATAAGAAAAACTACTATTTTTTAAATAGCACAACACGCTCTACTTGATAACAATTCCTTTAATTTTACTAACTAATTCTTTAGGATTAGGCGAACCATAAAAAGCAGAAGCCATTACAACAGTATCTGCACCAGCTTTTATAACACTTTCTATTGTCTCTTCATTTACTCCGCCATCAACATTTATTTCTGTGTTAACTCCAAGTTCTTTTATTTGTTTTTTTGCTTCTTCAATTTTACCAAGACAACTTTTTATAAGTTTTTGACCAGAAAAACCAGGATTTACAGTCATTATCAAAATTTCATCTGTTACATCTGCAACATATTTAAAAAAAGATAGGGGAGTTGAAGGATTTACAGCTACTCCAGCTTTTGCTCCTTTTTCTCTTATAGCAGAAAGAGTTCTGTGTAGATGATGGCAAGTTTCCTGATGAACAGTTATTAAACTTGCTCCATTTTTTATACATTCATCTACATATAAATCAGGATTTTCTACCATTAAATGAACTGAAAATGGCAATTTTGTATATTTTCTTACTGCTTTTAATAGTAGAGGACCAAATGTCAAATTTGGAACAAAATGTCTGTCCATTATATCAAAATGTATAGAATCTGCATTTGCAAGTTCTGTTTTTTGGACTTCTGATTTTAAATCAGCAAAATCAGCTCCAAGTATGGAAGGTGATATCTTAATCATATTTATTTTATCCTTTCCTTGTTTAAAATTTGTTATTATAATCTATTTTTTTGCTTGGTTTTAAATTTTTGACATCTGACTTCAAAAATTGATCAATAGCTTTCCAAGTTAATTTGAAATTGTCAAGAAAACAACTGTGCCAAGCTTTTGGGATTATGCAAAGTCTTGAATTTGGTATAAGTTGATGGGCTTCAAGCATCGTAATTATAGGAGCGTGATCATCTTCATCACCTGCTATTAAAAGAACAGGGCATTGTATAGAGGAGAACAAGTCTTTTCCAACTTCCATTTCGTTCCAAAATTTCATATAATTATCCCAAAATTCTTGTAATCTTTCAGGCTCAGGCATTATCTTTTTTTGTTGTTCTATAAATTGTTTATCAAATTTTTCCATATCAGTTACTTTTAAAGTTCCAGAAAAATATCCTTTCTTTAAAGAGCCAGCTCCTATTGCTACAATTTTTTCAACATTATTGGGATACATTGATGCAATTTTATATGCAGTGTAAGCTCCGTCACTAAATCCTATAATTGTAACAGGTTCGTCAGAGACTTTTTTTATAACAGCTATGATATCATTTGCTTTTTGTTCATAAGTCAAAGGTTTAGTTCCTATTTCAGAACGCCCATGCCCTCGAGTAGATATTACAACAACTCTATAGTTTTTTCTTAATTTGTCTATTATTTTTCCCATTTCATAAGGAGTGCCAACACCGCCTCCATGAAGAATGACAACCGTTTTTCCCTCTCCATATATTTCATAATAAATATTGACATCATCAACTTTTAAATATTTTCCTATAGCAGTATTGTTACCATAAGGAGTTTTACTTCCTTTTACATTGGATGGTTGAGTGAAATAACGAAATGCTTCTTTGGCTTCAATAGTATAGGCAGTAAGTGTTAAAAAAAATGAAAATGCTATTAAAAATAACAAACTTTTTTTCATATTTTATCCCCTAAATTTTGGATTTGAAAATTTGAAATAATATTATAAATTTTTCTGTGAATATATAAAATGACCTCTTTTTTATTGTTTTTTATGACATGTGTTATAATGAAATTAAAAAAAAATAGCATTGAAAAATTAATTTTCCAATGCTATTTTTTTCTAAGCTTAAGAACAAATTTTAAATCAAAAATTTATTTTTCAATTTTTTGTCTGAATAGATAGTTACTTCTCCACTTCCATAAGTCGTTATCATTAATTCAACAGAATCACCAGGTGCATGTTCTGCTCTGTACAAAACATTAACTCCTCTGCTATCTCTTAGATGGATTTCTATGAGTTTGTGAAGATTATTTCCTGAATCGTCTGATACGATAAATGAAACACATTCCTGTTTTATAAATAGATCATCTGTTCTTTTTCCTGCACTTATATCAAGATTAATCGGAAAATCTTTTGCAGCATAACTACCAGGAATTGGATTTTGTCTTATTATTTGATTTTTTTCTATGTAATCGTGATAAATCCACCTTATTTTTCCTATTCTAAATGGACTGTCAGACAATATAGAAAATGCTTCATCCATACTTTTATTTTCAACGATTGGGATTTCATATTTTGTTATTTTTCCCTCATTGATTTTTAAAGAAACAGATGTGCCTCTTTCAACTCTTGAACCAGCAGGTGGAGTTTGTTCAATTATTGATTCGTTTTCTTCTCCTGTCTGAGTATAAGTTATTTTTCCAACTTTTAGTTTTTGGTTCCAAAGAGTATTTTCTCCATCTCTTCGAGTCATTCCATATAAATCTGGAACTGCTATCATTTCTGGTCCCATACTTGAAACTATATGTATTTCTCTTCCACTTCTTACAAATTCACCTGGGGCAGGATCTTGACTTATTATTTTACCTGCTGAAATTATGTTGCTATATTTTTTTTCAACACTTGCTCTTAAATGAAATTTATCTATAAAACAAAGAGATTCTTCAAGTTGTTTACCTGTAACATTTGGAACTGTTATTTCATCAGGAATTTTAAAAAAAGTTTCGTATATTGTTACACCAAAAAGGCAGGCAAAAGATAGGGTTGTTACAGTTAACGCACCTATAATTAAAGCAACAAATGCTTGAAGTAATTTTTTAACCAAAATATCCTCCAAATTTTATTTCCACTAATTACTTAAAAATTAATTTTTATTAGAGGCTGTTGGTAAACTATCAATTAGCAACTTTTGTGCGGTGAAATACAACATAGAGTAAAGCGGAGTTGGAATGAGTGTATTGCACCCAAAAAGTTGCGAAATTAAATAATAAACCAAATTATTTAATTTCTAAGTTAATACTTATTTTTTACGTTTTAATACAACCATTGAACAAGGAGAAAGAGTAATTTTTAAAAGTCTATATTCTCCTTTTGATTCAGTTTTTACTACATCTTTTTTATCTTTTTCTAAACAGTTTGTAAAAAGTGTATTCCATTCTGCTCCTATTTCATGTAGTCTACCGTCAACAGTTAAAAATACAGTCATTGATTCTTCAGCATTTGTATTTATTGCAGTTACTATTTCTTCTCCTGCTAAAATTCTTGACCAAGCAATGACTTGCTTTCTGTCAGGGAAAAAGAAATGCTCTCCATCAAAAGAGATTTCTTTAAAATATTGCCTTCCATATCTTAATGCAGGCTCATTTTTTCTTATTTTGCAGAGTTCAGATATTTGCAAGTATGTTGGATTTTTTTCATTGAAGAAGTGTACACCTCTTGTTCTCATTGCTCCAAATTCTCCGCCAAACATACATTCTCTTATCCATCTGTCAAAATGTGGTTTGCCACCTTTGCCATCAAAATTTTGTTCTGTTCCATAATAAATTGCGGGGATTCCTAAGCTACACATTTGAAAACCAGTTGCAAGAACTATTTGTTGATCAAATGGATTATCTGCACTAAATCTTGCTTTACCTTCATCAGGATATCTCCAAACTTGATCGTGATCGTCAAGTATGGTTACATGATATTTTCCAATTTCTCTGTGGCTTGCAAGAGGGCAATTATATTGTGGAATATAATAAGCAAATAAACTCGAAGGGTGATCAAAACCTTTGATGACTTTTTCTAAAGCTCTTGGAGGTCCATTTATATCAAGTATTGCAGAAAGTCCTGCTGTTGTTGTTCCTGCAAGATATCGTTTTGCAAGGTCTTCAGCTCCTGCAACTTCGCCCATAAGTAGAAAATTCTTTTTGCCTATCAATTCGGCATATTCTCTTATTGCATTACAGAATTTTGTTGAGGCTTCAAAACCGACATGCTTTGTGGCATCAATTCTAAATCCATCACAATCTGTGTAATACATCCAATATCTATATACTTTTATGATTGCATCTAAAACTTCAGGATTTGCATGTTTAAGAGATTTTGATTCAAAAAAATCTCCTTCTATATAATCAGGATATGTATCCCAATTTTTAATAGCTCCTTTTTTCCAATACCAATCTGGATTTTGAAATTCTTCAGGCCAAACTCCGTCTTCTTCACCAACGATTTTTCCATCAGGATCTTCCGTTCTCCAACCACCAAATTCTCTATCTTCAATTCTAAAATCAGGAGATTGATTTAAATTTTCCAATCCTTCATAACCTTTGTAATACCAGTTATTTCCAGTGTGGTTGTGTACGATGTCAAGGATAATCCTTATTCCTTTTTTATGGGCTTCAGTTACTAAATCTTTTAGTTCTTCTTTAGTCCCTAAATTAGGGTCTGTCTCTAAAAAGTTTTGTATAGCATAGCCATGGTAATTGTATTGACCATATTTTAATGCTTCTTCCGTTTCTTTTCTCTGTTTAAAAACAGGTGAAAGCCAAATAGCAGTAACACCCAATTTTTTTAGATATGCAAGTTTTGACTTGACACCATTAAATGTTCCGCCTTGGTGTTTTAGAGCTTCTTCAGCCCATTTTTTGCCACCGTCTTCTGTCAGAGCATTATTTTTGTGTTTTTTGGGATCGTAGAGGGGGCGGGTACTTTCTTTACCGTCTGAAAATCTATCTACTATAAGTGAATAGATGATTTCATCTCTCCAATCTTCTGGGGAAGGATATGTCTTTTTGGGAATGTGTAAAGTTATGTCTTTTAATCTTTTGTAGTGTTCCATTTTTCTTTTGTTTTTAAATATTCACCTTTCTTTTTAATGCCTTTGTTGGGCATACTTTTATGCAATCTCCACATGTAATACACTCACTATTTCCAATTTCATTTGGAACATCTAATTCGATAGGGCATACAGAAGAGCATTTTCCACATTTTACGCATTTTGTTTTATCGCATTGCGGTTTGTATAACGCAAATTTATTTGTAATTCCATAAATTGCACCTATTGGACAAAATACCCTGCAATAAAAACGAGATATAAATATTATACATATAAATGTTAAAATTCCAAGTATTAATCTAAAATAAGATGTTTTTATAAAATTTGACCAGTTTTTATTTTCTATTGTTACTGGGATTGCTGCTGTATATGTACCTATTTGGCAAATTCTACAAAAATATAGAAGAGGAATAGGTAATGATTTTGATATTGTGCCTTGTGGTGAATGTGCCTCATAAACTACATTTTTTCGGGGCAACATTATCTTATTTCCTTGTAAAATTTTAGTTTCATTTGGCTTTATTTCAGTATCAAATACTTTATCATAATAATTTATGATACTTCCGTCTTTATTCCTTTGATAAAATCTTATTGTTGGATTTATGACTGATTTTGTACTTGTATTTTTTACTACTATTTCAGGATATTTCCTACCTTGTTCATTTTTTTTAAGTTCTATTTTTGTAATTTGTATATATCCTGAAATATTTTGACCCATAAAATAGGGAATCCCAATAACGAGAATTGCTAAAATAACATATTTTATGTATTTTGCATATTTTGGAAGTTTTAATTTTGGAGTTTTTATCTTATATAACCAATCTTGAATCATACCAAAAGGGCATAATAAACCACATACAGCACGACCTACTAATAGTCCAACTAAAAGAAGTAAGCCAATAACTGTAAATGGCAATTTTTTTATTGATAGTTGATATGAAATTGTTCCTATTGGGCAACCAAATGATGCCCAAGGACAGCCATGGCAACTGTAACCAACAGCACATAATTTTTGCATTTTTAACCCAAATAAATTTAAATGGGTTAATAATCCAAAAGCGATGGCTGTCCAATATCTCCATTTTGTAAGAAAAGATTTCATGTCGTCTTTTAAATATCTTTTTTATATTTGAAATTCAATTTTTAACTTGTTTAAACCTGCAAACTTAATGTTACTATATTTTTCTTTATTGCAGATAAATTTTATAAATAAAAAAAGGGCGTAAAAAAATATTAACTTTTTTCACAGCCCTCACTTAATATTTTTTACTTGATAATAATTAAATCTTTAGCCATAAAGCTGGACGAACAACAAGACGATCTTTACCTTTTTTTATGTCGAAATGACCATCATTGCGAACAATAGAGACATTATTAACAAAAACAAGATCAGTGGAACGTAATAACCAATTACTATAATCATCAGCTATCGCAGAACCTTTTTTTCCTTTTGTTACAGCATATTCAGTTGCTTTACATTTTCTTGATTCATCATTAGAAAAATATTTTTTTACTTCCTCTATACTCAACAAAAATACATTATCAGCATTATTGTTTCTATCTATAATAGAATCTGTATTTATAAAAGACTTTATATATTTTTTTTCTTTTTCATTAAATGCTTTATTATAAAAATCGTAATTCAACCATTGACGAATTTTACTACCGCTCCAATTATTTCCATTACCATCAAAACGCCTTACATCAAGACCATATTTTGAAATCACAAGCATTTTATTTCCTTCTTTTGATAAAACCAACCATTCAATAGGCTTACTTTCACCATTTGCACTTTGTGGATAACTCCCTATTTCTATATAATCACCAATATTAGCTTTTTCAAAAGGTCCACAGGCAGAAGTAATAACAGTAACAAAACAAAGACAAATTATAAAAAAAATAATATTTTTATTGGTCATAATACTTTCTTTCCATTCTTTTCTATTTACGGTATGTCGTTTTTCCACATTGTATACAAGTTACTTTTTGGGTCTCAAATGTAGATTTCATACAATCTTGGCATATGTAAGGAACAAAAACAAGCATTGAATTTTTCTTAAGTTCCTTGCCACAGTCCATACATCTATTTGCTTTTGCACAGGATTTGCAAATTTGAGCACGACGTTTTATTTCAAGACCCTGTGGATGCAATTTTTTATGACATTTCATGCATTTTGATTCTTTTTTAGAACACTCGTAGCACAGCTGTCCTTCATATGGCCAAGGGAATAAGCATTCTTCTTCTTCGGTGTTTATTTCTGTAGAATTAGAAACTCCTGTTGGGACTGTTGGTGTTGTATTTTTTAAAGAAACTCCCCATTTTCCGCATTTTATACATTTGTCAAAATACCCTTTTTTGTAGCAATCGTCGCATATTTTTGCAGGGTGACTATTTGAGGAACCCAATTTGTGGCATTTTATACATCTGTCTTTATAATTACCTCTAATTTTGTAGCAATCATCGCATATTTTTGCATTGTAATTATTTGAGGAACTCACTTTGTTGCAGTTTGCACATCTTTCATTATAACCTCTAAAATTATAGCAGTAATCACATATTTTGGGTTCGTTTTTATTTTCTTCCCATTCTGCCCATGCTTGTGTTGTATTTGATAACATAAAAGCAAATGTGAGAACAAAAGCAATGATTGACAAGATAGCTAATTTTTTCATTTATTTCTCCTTTTAAATAATATTTTTTTGTTTAATTGTTTAAAAATAAACAAGAAAAATTGATAGAAAATTAATATTTACAAAAATAGAGGGCAAACCTTATAGAGATTTGTCCTCTATTCAGATAAATAAATTATAGTTTATTTTTAAAATTTTTGCAAGTAATATTAAAATTTTTTCATTTTTATTTATCTTTCAGGATATATTGTTTCTCCACATTGTACACATTTGTCATATTTTCCATCAACTGTTACAGATTTTATACAATCTCTGCAAAAATAAGCTATGTATGTAGAACTAAATGGTTTAAATTTCTTACCACATTGTGTACATTTTCTTTTTTTTGCACAGGATTTACAACATTTTGCAGTAAGATAATCAGCTTCATTAGTAGATACTTTTCCACATTTTAAACATTTTATTCCATTATTAGTTCTATGACAATCTTTGCATATTTTTGCTATCTTATATTTTGCCATTGCTGGTTTTGTGTTTGCTAAGATAAAAACAAATGCAAAAAGAAAAACAAGTATTAATAAGATAGCCATTTTTTTCATGTTGTTTATCCTTATTTTTTATTCACTTACGGACACCATTTGTTGCATTTTACACAGTGATCTTTGCCACCTTTAAATGTGTAACAATCATTGCACATTGTAGCACCATGTGTATTTGAAGGACTCCATTTGTTACACTTTACGCATTTGTCTTTGTAACCTTTGAATGTGTAACAATCATCACATATTTTGGCAGTGTGATTATTTGAAGGACTCCATTTATTGCATTTTACACATTTTTCTTTGTAACCTTTAAATGTGTAACAGTCATTACAGGCTTTTGCTCCATGGCTATTTCCTGCCCATGCTTCTGTTGAATTTGTCAAAACAAAAGCAAATGTAAAAAGAAAAGCAAATATTGAGAAAATAGCTAATTTTTTCATATTTTTTTCTCCTTTCAATTATTTTTTCTTTTTTGTCGAATATTTATTGCATTTTATTTCAAGTTAAAAAATTAATATATAACCTGTTTTGGGCATAGTCATAAATGTAAAGACGCCATTTAATTCTGTTATTGTCTTATCAGTCATATATTCATAAGCTGTTTTTTCACCACAGTTTGGAATATCTGCTGAAACAGCTGCAGATGAATTATTTATAACAACAATTATTTTTTCGCCTTTATATTCTCTTTTGAAAGCAAATATATTTCTTTCATCATCTGTAACTAATGTTTCATAGTCGCCTAATTGAAGAACTTCAGAAGATTTTCTAAGATTTGTGATCTTTTTATAATATTCGAGCATGCCAAGATCAGGTTTTACTTTATCTCCATGTTCCCTTTTGGTGCCATCTGGAAGATATACTTCATCTGCATACTTTATATCTCTCCACAACATAGGCTTTCTGCAACAAGGATCGTTTGCTCCCCACATTCCAACTTCGTCGCCATAATATATCATTGGAGCTCCTATGTATGTCATTTGAATAAGTGCCATGAGTTTTTGGATTGCTTTTTCATAAGAGTTTGGAGCGATTGTTTTGAATTTACCTTTTCCAGATTGCGAAAATTGACAATATTGATCCCAAGTTCTATTATCGAGATTCTTTCTGTTTACAATATTTGAAGCTACTCTTGCTGTATCATGACTGTCAATTAAATTTTGCATTGCATAATTGTAATCAGAATCATAAGACTCCCTTAATTCTTTTAATGCCTTGTCAAATTCTGTAGGGGATAGCTGTTTGCCATTTTTGCCTGCACAGAATTCTGTTACTGCAAATGCAAAATTATAGTTCATTACAGCTGTGAATTCATCACCTTGTAGATATGGTTTATTTACTTCAGGAGTATCTATTATCTCAGCTGTCATGTATGCTTCTGGATTTATACTTTTTACATGCTTAGACCAAGCTTTCCAAAATGGATGACCAACGCAGAATGCTACATCTAACCTCCAACCATCTATTCCGTCAACTGTATCACCATCTCCATCTGGATCCATCCAACGTTTTGTTATGTCGAAAATATATTTTTGAGGACCAGGAGCTAAACCAGTTTCTGTTTCTCTCCATTCAGGAAGTTCTTTAAATCCATACCAACATTCATAGTTAAATTCTATTCCCTTTGCAGGATCTCTCCAAGAATTGACTACAAACCAATCTTTATATTTAGAGTTTTGTTGATTTTTATTGAGGTCTTCAAACATTCTGCTTCTTATACCTATGTGATTGAAAACACCGTCAAAAATAACTCTGATTCCTCTTTTGTGTGCTTTTTTTATGAGTTCAAGAGCTAATTTATCTGCACTTGTCCAATGCCAAGTAGCTGGATCGTCTGTCTCTGATTCCATTAATTTTCTGTCCCCATCAGGATCTGGACCAAAATTTGGATCGACATGTTCATATCTTATTGCATCATATTTATGTAGTGAAGGGGATTCAAAAATTGGATTTAGATAAATTGCTGTTATTCCAAGCTCTTCTATATAGTCGAGTTTATCTATTATTCCCTGTAAATCTCCACCATATCTTCTTCTTTGAAGATTGTACCAAATGTCTTTTCCATTCTTTTTTTCATAATCTTGAAGTTCATACCAATCACTACCCCAAGGATGTATTTCCCAAGGTGATGTTCCGTCATGAGGCCAAGCTCCCTTTACTTGTTCAATAGTAGGATCATTTGAAACATCTCCATTTCTAAATCTTTCAGGAAATATTTGATACCATATTGCTTTTTTTGCCCAATCTGGAACAAATTGATTATTGCTCACTTCGTCTGTCCATCCTTTCGGTGTCATACTAAACATACAAATTGCAGTTGCTATACCAATTAAAAGGTTTTTGTTCATTTTTAGCTCCATAATAAAAAAAAGGAATCTTTTATTTTTTATTTATATAAGTCAATTTTTCCTTTTTTCACATAAAAAAAAGACAAAGCTAAAATTTTACTTTGTCTTTTTTAAAAAATTATTTAAGATTTTACGGCTTTACAACTTTTATTGTAAGGTCTCTTACTCCCCATTGAATACATTGATTATATGTGGGCATCCATATATCTATTACATTTCCCTTTATAGCTCCACCTGTATCAAGAGCCGTTCCCCAACCATATCCTGGAACATATATTTTAGAACCATAAGGTATTACATTAGGGTCTACTGCTATTACACCAACTCTTGTTTGAACTCCTCTTGAAGTCATTCCACCTAAACAATATGAACTTACTCTTACTTTTAATTCTCTTACATTTGATACATTTGCAGGGGCTTGCTGATATCTATTAACAGTTCTTTTTTGTCTGTTTTCAAGAAGGTCTCTTTTTACAACTTTTGGAGGTGGAGGAGTAGAATTTTCTATAACTTTACCATAAATAGAATTGTTATCTAAATCAAAGTTACACATTCCTATTCCTATTGATGATAAGAAAAGCAATAATGCAACACATGAAATTTTTAGATTCATAAAAAAATCCTTTCATTTTTTTTTCTTTCCACTTGCTGGAAAATCACTTTTTATGTTATAAAAAGCATAATTTATATATTCTCTATTACATTATATTTTCCTGTTTTTATGTTATTTTACTGATTGTATAAAATCTATAATGACAAGTTTACAGTATTTCAAGTATACATAAAAAGGATTTCCCTCCATTTTTCTACGTCCTTCTGGAGATATTAATTCCACACAATTTGTGCCATCTATATTTGCAATTCTAACTTCACTTTTTAAATTTTTCCCTTGTGCATATCTTATCAATGCAATATTTTTTCCTGAAGGTGCAATTTCAAATTCATCTGTTGGAAATGAAACTGTTTCTATATCAAATATGAGTTTTATACTTATTTCATTTTCAGTTTTCTTTATTAAATAGAGTTTACTATCTGTTTTTAATAGAAGTTTTCCATCATCTGTTTCAATTATATCAAAATTTGGTTCTAAATTGTTTTCAATAAAACATTTTTTGTAGCTTCTGTTCAATAAATTATAAAAATTTATTAATGGCTTTTTTACTCCATCTGAAGAATCTATTGCAAATGTTTTTATTGCAACAGTTTCTGAGTTTTTAAAAATTTGAAATTTAATTGTAGGTTCATAAGAAGTAATTTCGGTTGTATACATTTTCTTGTTTTCATTGTCATATACAAGAAATGTAGTAATACCATCTAAATTCTCTTCTGTTTGATGCCAAATTCCTATACAGTAAAATTTTCTGTC
>CADAWZ010000061.1 GCA_902791745.1 uncultured bacterium | reverse complement strand
ATCCAAGTCAAACATCTGATCCAAGTCAAACATCTGATCCAAGTCAAACAAATCCATTTTCAAATGCACAAGTTGGGGATTATGTAAAATTTGGGAGTTATCCACAGACTAAAACTGGTGAAATTCAGCCTATTGAATGGCAAGTATTGGCAAAAAATGATGATTCATTATTAGCTATATCTCTTTATGGTCTTGACGCTCATCGTTTTGATGGTGATTCAAATGATTGGAAAAGTAGTGAAATTCGCCAATGGTTGAATGGCGATTTTTATAATGAAGCCTTTAATGAAACAGAGAAGACACATATAAAGTCTTTTGAAACTTTTTTGGGTATATTGGATAATGTATTTATTTTGAGTAAGGAAGAGGCAGAAAATACAAAGTATTTTGCTAATAATGAGGCAAGAAGATGTAAACCTACTGAATATTCTCTCAGCAATAATGCTTATACACATGATGGTTATTGTGTTTGGTGGCTTCGTTCTACATATCCTAATATGAATAATAGGTATGTTTATGATATAAACGATGATGGTTCTTTCAATCATGCAATTGTTATCAGTTATATCAGTACGGTTCGTCCTGCTATTTGGATAAAACTTTAATTTTTAAATAAATACAGGAACTCTTGCAAAAAATAATAATTTTGCAGGAGTTTTTTTATTTGCCTTTTTTCTTTTCTTGTTGTAAAATAAATAATGTGTTTTTGGGAAAATATTAACATTGTATCGGATTTTTGAAAATTGCTGTAATTTTTAAAAAATAAGTAAATAAAAAGTTGCTATAAACTATCCAATATATGCCTGTATACTGCCACTTTGTCATTGCGAGGCTCAGAAAATAGTTAAAATCCTAACGGATTTTAAAAAAATATCCCCACAAGGGGGAAGCCAAGCAATCTAAGCCTGTAAATTGTTATTTACTTAAAAATTGAGTCGATCGCCTATATTTAGAATTATATGCTCGATTTACTTAATAAATTACTAAATTTAAATTCAGTGGTTGAGATTGCCACGGTCGCACAGCTCCCTCGCAATGACATCGCTTCTAAATAGTGGCTATTTGGGTATATTTAAAAATATTATCAACTAACACAAGGCGTTATATTATTTTCTCAATATTTATGAAAATTGCTGTAACAGCCGACACAATAAAAGATAGACTGACGGAGAAATAGATGCTTGAAGTAAAGAATTTGAAAAAATCTTTTGGTGAAAAGAAGGTTTTAGATGATATAAGTTTTTCTTTAAAAGAAGGGGAATGTTTGGGAATAGTAGGGCAGAGTGGTTGTGGAAAAAGTACATTAGTGAGGTTAATTTCAAGATTTATAGATGTTGATGATGGGCAAATTTTATTTTGTGGTGATGACATAACAAGTGCAAAGGGAAAAGAATTAAAAAAAGTTTATAAAAATATGCAAATGATTTTTCAAATGCCTGAAAATTCTTTTAATCCTCGCAAAAAATTTGGTTGGAGTATTGCAGAACCACTAAAAAATAATGGTTGGAGAAAAGATTCAATAAAAGAGCGTATTTCGGAATTACTTTTAAAAGTTGGATTATCTCCTGATTATGCTGAGCGTTATCCACATGAAGTGAGCGGGGGGGAATGTCAGAGAATTGCTATTGCGAGAGCTATTTCTATAAATCCAAAACTTTTGATTTGTGATGAAGCAACAAGTGCATTAGATGTTACTGTTCAAGGGCAAATTACGCAATTAATAAGAAGACTTTGCAAAACAGAAAACATCGCCTGCTTATTTATCACACATGATTTGTCTATTTTGCCAAAAATTAGTGATAGAGTTATTGTTATGTATGGAGGAAAAATAGTAGAGGAAGGGCCTGTTAATGATATTATCAACGCTCCAAAATCTATCTATACAAGAAAACTAATGTCTGCAGATTTTTTTAATAATGAAAATTTAAATTCAAGAATTGAATCTTATTGGGATAAGAGAAGTAGTGATTTTAATCGTGTTCGTCATTTAGAACTCAATGGAATTGATTCTTCGCTTTGGTTAAAAATTATAAAAGAGCATTTGCCTCAAAAAGAAAATTTGAATATTTTAGATGTTGGAACTGGTACAGGATTTTTTGCCATTTTACTTTCAAAACTTGATCATAAAATAACTGCTATAGATATTTCCTCTAAAATGATTGAGGAAGCAAAAAAAAATGCCAAAGAATTTAATATTTCAGCTGAATTTAAGAAGATGAATGCTCAAAATTTGGATTTTAAAGATTGCACATTTGATGTAGTTATAGCTCGTAATTTGACTTGGACATTACCAGATGTTATGAAAGCATATAAAGAATGGTATAGAGTTTTAAAAGTTGGTGGATTATTATTAAATTTTGATTCAGATTATGGTGAGATGACTTTCTCAAAAAAAGGTGACACTGCAAATGTCCATTCAAATATAGCTGATGAACTTTTTATCGAATGTAATAATATAAAGGATAACCTTCGTATTAGTTCCCATAGAAGACCTTATTGGGATATAGAATTTTTAAAAACATTAGGTTTTGATGTTAAATTTGATGAAGATATTTCATCTCTTGTTCATAAAGATGAAAATTGCCATTATGATTCTGTTCCACTTTTTGCAATATATGGAATGAAGAAGTAAAGGCATATAAACTTACATAAACTGGCCCTTTCTTTTGATTTTGAAAAGAAAGGGCTTTTGTTTGTAGTTGTTATTCCTCTTCATCTGAAGAGATTTTGTTGTCTATCAAATTTTGCATTTTTGTTTTTAAGAAAACGGAGTTATATTGAATATATATCATCTATTACATCTATCGCTCTGAAATCTTTTTCGAGTATTTTTTCAAATTCTTTATCTGCTTTTTCTATTTTTTCTTGATTTGCATAATCAATAGCTTTTTTTATGGAAGTTTTGTTTTTTTCGATTTGTTCATCTGAAATGCTGAAATGATAAATGTGTATTCCATCCAATGCACCTGGTGCAAAAGTGTATTCTGTTTTACCTGTCAAAGATTTTTTTAGATCGAAATCATCAGATAATTTGCCAGTTTCTTGTATATTTTCTATAATTATTTCGTAGATTGATTTTTTCATTATTCCTCTTCTATAACTTCTTTTTCTTCAACTTCAATAATAGTCCCTTTAACTTCTTGGTTTTGTGGCTCATCAGTTTGTACAGGTTCTTCAATATGTGGAATTTGTATTACTTCTGGTCTTTTCTCTTCGACAGGTTGTTCAGGATTTTGAACAGGTTCTTGAGTTTGTTGCTCAATAGGTGCCTCTGTCGTTTCTTGTTTGTTTTCGTTTGTCTCAGTTCCTGAAGTTTTACTTTCTTTATTTTCCGTACTTTCTGTACTTTCTGATTTTTGTTCTTCAGCTTTTTGATTTTCTGTGGATTCAGGTTGGGTTACTTCTGTATAACTTTTTTCATAATAGTTGTTATAATTATTGTAATTATTATAGCCTCTATTTGAATTATAACCTGAATTGTAATTATTTACAGGTTGTTCTATTTTTTCTTCTTTTTTCTCAAAAAGTTCTGGATGTTCTGATTTCCAAGTTAGCCATTTGTTTCCTATTATTATTGTATAGTCTTCATTGTTCTCTGCTTCTTGTTTTTGTTCTAAAGTAATATATCCGAGAAGATTTGTTATATCTTGAATAGAACCTTTTTTGGCATTGTTTGGAATAATCACAGAATCTTCATAATCATATCTATCAGCATCACCAATTCGAGAAACTTTATAACCTTTTCTTTCAAAATGATCTGCAAGCTCAGAAGCAAGACCTTCTGTCCCGCTTCCATTTAATATTTTTACAGTACAGCCATTGGGGATAACAATTTCTTCTTCTCTTAAAAGTAATTGTCTGACAAGTTTTATTCTTTCATTGTCATCTGGTATTATTATTGCAAGTCCATCTTCTGTCTTATCGTCATAACCATGTATGATTCCAGTTGCCATATTCTTTTTGTCAAAATCTTTGTAACATCTGCAAATGTCAAGCATTTCAGCTGGAGTCAAATCTGTTTCTATGTTTTCATTAGCTATTTTTATTAATTTATCTATTTTTAGAAGGTTTTCAGGTTTTTTGAGTTCTTTTACAAGTGCATTTATTACTTGTTGCTGTCTTCTCATTCGTCCCCAATCGCCCTCTTCATCATGTCTAAAACGAGCATAGCCAACTGCTTCTGCACCTGTGAGTTTATGTTCTCCTTCTTTTAAGTGAATGTGGAGATTTCCCCAGTTGTCATCATAATCCATATCTTTTTCAACATCTATGTTAAGACCATCAAGGGCATCTACAATTTCTGTTCCAGCTTTTATTTTTATAATAATGTAGTGATCTATTTTGATTCCTAAAAATTCAGATATTGTCTTTTTAGCCAATTCAAGACCGCCAAAAGAATATGCACTATTTATTTTATTATATCCATATCCATCTATATAAACCCAAGTATCCCTTGGAATAGACAACATATTTACATATTTAGCTTCTTTATCAATGGAAAGAACAAATATTGTATCTGTTCTTGCTCCTTTGGTATATAGAATTCCCTGATCGGTATAATTGTGGTCAAGACCTAAACAGAGAATATTTAAGGTATCTTTTCCGTTAAATGCTGTTGTTCCAGGTTTCATTAGAATTTTAAAACCATCATAAATAGAAGTTGTCTTTCCAGGTGGTGTTATGCTGTAAATGTAACCACCAACAGCAATGAAAATAACAACTCCAGCGAATAATGAAATAACAAAGACCAGCAAAAGTCTTCCAAAATTAAATTTCTTTTTTCCTTTTTTTTCACTCATTTTATTAGATACCTAACTTTAATACAACTTCTTATATCCCAGTGCTTCCAAATCCATTTTGATTTCTTTCTGTTTCAGTAAGTTTGTCTTTTTCGATAAAATTAGCTTGTTCTGTTTTTGCTAAAACTATTTGAGCTATTCTGTCACCATTTTTTACTAAAAAAGGCTCTTTACCATGGTTAATCAATATAACTACTATTTCCCCTCTGTAATCGCTGTCTATTGTTCCAGGTGAATTTAAAACAGTTATCCCATTTTTTAATGCAAGACCACTTCTCGGTCTTACTTGCATTTCAAATCCAACTGGAATTTCAACAGATATTCCAGTTTTTATTCCCTTAAATTCATTTGGATTTATTGTTATATCTTCATCTAAACAAGCATATAAGTCAGCTCCTGAAGCTCCTTTTGTCTTATATGTTGGAATTTCTGCGTTTATGTTTAACTTTTTTATTGATATATTCATTTAATTTGAGTTCTCTTACAATTTTGTTTTCATTTGCTTCTGGTTCATCTATATATTCAAGCATTTCGTCTATCTCATCAAGTGTTTCTTGATCTGCGATTACTTCAAAAGCATTTAATTTTGAATGAAAAGTATATTCGGCTTGTGGAAAATTTTTTTCAAGTGCTTTAATAGCCTTTTCACCTCTAACATATTTTAAGACGAATACTTCTTTTTTCTTTATATCTGTTGAAGTGTCAAAAATATCCTGCTTTTTTGTCAATGTTTCAAGTACATCATTAGGAGCTACAAAAATGGTATTTTTCATTATTTTAAATTCGTAATTTGTCCCATTTAATAACGCACTTATAGCTTCTTCTGGACTCATATCTTCAAATTCAATACTTTTTTTACCTTTTACAGAAGGGGCTATTATTACATTTTTCCCTGATTTTTCGCCTAAATATTTTATGATTGTTGCATAAGATTTGTCATTGAATGATTTATTTATAACTTCACTTTTTTCTAAAGGTACAAAATCTAATATATTTTTTAAATCGGACATCGTTTTTCCTGCTTTTACAGGTTCAGGTTTTTTATTATTTGATAACATTATTTTTATATTGTCTTTAAAACCTGCTTTTTTCTCGCCAATAAGCACTTTTTGAGGCAAAAATCCTGCTTTTTGTTTCTTTTGTCCTTTTGATTTTGCAGATAAATCTGATGAAGATTCAAGAATAACAGCCATATCTGTCATTAAACTTTTTCCTGATTCATAATTGTCAACTGTTTTTATTGATCTTGATTTTGCTTTTCCATAGACTTCTGTTTGAGCTATTTTTATTATTTTTTTAAATGTTGAATCTTTTTTAAATTCTGTTATTTTATATTGTGCGGGAGATATACAAAACACTTTTATTTTTGTTAGATTTTTATTTGAATCAACTTGTATTGTCTGTATTAATCCTCTGTCAACTTCATAGATATTATCTTCATTAAGTGAAGGAGTTATTTCAAATATTAAAATTTCTTTCTTTTTTGTGTCGTTTATTTCTAATTGTTTATTTGAGCTTAATATTATTTCTATATATTCATCTGCTATGTTTATTGTTATTGGTTTTATAGTTTCTTCAGCAAATGCAAAATTATTGAAGAGTAAGATAAATAAAATTGCAATAGTTGCTGTTATTTTGTTTTTCATCAATTATTTTTATCCTTTTTCATATTTTTTTCAATTTCTTCAATGGCGGATTTTATATCAATTTCTGGCACACCAAGTTCTAAGTAGTGTTCTTTTGTCTCTTTTATGTATTTGTCTACAAACTTTTTATCTGCTTCTACAAGACTTTTGACATTATGCAATCTATCAGTCGCTTTTACAAATAATGCTATTTCATTATTTTTTATTTTTTGTAAATAATTTTCCGTCTTATATCCTTTTTCCTTTGTGAGTAATTTTACAGCTTCTAATACTTTTTTCCCGCCTATTTCTTCTATTTTCTCTTCTGTTGCTTCTGTATCTTCAAGTAAATCGTGGAAAAGTGCTGTTATTTGATATTCAATAGGTTTATTGAGGTTTTTTATTATATTTGCTACACCAAGTGGATGGGTTATATAGTCTTTTCCACCTTTTCTTTTTTGTCCTCTGTGCATTAATTCTGCGTACTCATAAGCCTTTTGAAATCTTTCTTCATCAGTCATTTTTTTCTCCAATTAAAAAAAACTTGAATTATAATTATACTATATATATTTATTTTTTTAAAGTCTTTTTGTTAGTTTTTTTAAAAAAAATATCTTTTTATTTTTAAAGGCTTTTTGATTGTTTTTGTTAAATTTAAATATTATGTTATTTTTCACTTTATAAGGAGTTTTTTATGATACATCGTGAGGAATTTATAGAAGATGTTAAAATAGGTGATTTAATCCGTATTTTATCTGAAGAAGGCGAAATTTTAGGAAATATTTTATCTATAAGAAAATATTCAGTTAAATTGGAGACAGAAGAAGGAGAATCAGTTATTCAATTTGATCGAATAAATTTATATACAAAAATTTTAAATAAAATTATTAAATTTACAGATAAAAATATTTCACAAAATAATAATAAAGAAGAAGAGATAGAAAATACAGAAATTGAAAATTCGGATATTACTGAACAAGAAGATATTCAAGAAGAACCTGTGGAATCAAATATAACAGGAAAATTATATGAACAATGTCAAGAGGTATACCAAGAGGCTAAAAATAGTGAATTATATGTATTAAATATAGATGATTTTAAATCTGCTTTTAATTCTGAAATAAAAAGAACTATAAAAGATGATGTGTTAAAAAAGGATATTGAAGGAATTTTAGATAGTTTTGCAGATGCAAGAAAAAATAGGCTTGATTATAGAGATTCTTATAAAATGGAAGATATATTAAAGAAAACAAAACTTATGTTTTCAAATAATTATAATAATCAAGTTGTTGCTTTTATGCTTGCAACACTGTTACATCATTGCAAGTCAGATAGTGAGTCCGTTAAATATTATGCAATAGCTGAAAAATTTGAGTCTGCTTGTGCTTTGGAAGAAGCTATTCAAGAAGATAAATTGGTATATGCTGCGGAGATTATATATTCAAAATTATTACTTTCTGCCCTTTGGGTTATACATGAATTATCTCCAAATGGTAAATGGGCTGTTTATGAAGATATATTATTAAAATTTTCTAATTATACTGTTGATGAGAAAACAGATTTTATATCTTTCTTAATTGCTTCTATGTTAAATGATGGTAAAATTGTTGTATTACCAAATACAGAGACATTGTGTACAGATGAAAATATTGAATATTTACTTGATTTTATGCAGAAATATTCAGATGATAAAACACTTATAACAGCTGTTGAAAAATATAATAAAATAATTCAAAAAAACAAGCAACTTGAAAATCACGAGCCTACAAGATTTCAGGGAATTATTGATAAAATAGGGGACGACAGTGGTTTTATAAATTGTTTGGAAAATAATAAATTTTCCTTTGAGATATATTTTAACTTTGATCAAGTTAGTGATCCAAAGTTAAAAAAGATGTTGATGTGTGAATCTGGCATTAATTATAAAGTTTCTTTCAATATTGGAATAAATAAATATGGAAGAATAGCCGCATTTAATATAAAATTACTTGATTTACCTAAAATTCAAGATACTCCTCAAGAGGAAGAAATGGATGAAGGATACATAACTGAATATGATTCATTTGGTCATTACGGAAAAATCCAAATTAAAAATTCATCAGGAACATTTCAAGAGAAAAACATATTAGACCCTTATTTAAAAATATATTTAAATGAAGGTTATTTTAAATCAAATAATCCAAAGAAAATAAAATGTATTCGTAATAGTAAAAAACAGATTGAAAAGATTATTTCATTTAAGGAATGGACAGATGAAGAAAAAGCAGATTTTGAATCAAGAATTCCTGATTTTGAATTAAAACAGTGGAATTTATATAAGAATAAGGATAATTCACAAATAGAAGATTCCACAGAGAGTGATTCTTTTGGATATTTTATTGAATATATACCTCTTGACTATTTATTGCCTGATGAAGAAGTTATTTTTTCTAAATTCATAAATGCAGTAAATACAAGCTATGACATTCCTGAACTTTTTGCCGCTTTTAAGTCATTCCTCTTGTTATATTTGAGATTTGCACGCAAAAATAAATTTTATAATGATGCGTTATCTGTAAATAATTGCTTCATCTTCTACCTCAGAGGCAAGGGATTATTGACAAAGTCTGTTGATGATTTGTTAAATATATATGCAGAAATTGCAAAATCTATAAATATAAGTTTCCAGTTAGCTATTTCGCTTATAAAATCATTCAAGATTTATATATCAAATGAAACTTACGAAAAATATATAATGAACATTGCCGAAGATTGGATCGATTACTATTATGGAGAGATTGAATCGACTAATTTGGCAAATCACAAATTGTATTATATTTTGGAAAAAGCAAATCTTGAGTTCAATGTCAAAAAATATAAAGAGGCTTTGGAGTCTTGTGAATTGTTCTATCAGCAGAAAGATATTAATGAGGTATTCAAAGTTAAAATTGATAGGATAAAATGTATTTCTCTTTATATGTTGGGAGAAAAAGATAAGGCGAAAGATATTGCAAATAATTTGATTGTGGTACTTCCACAAGACAAAGAGTTAAAAGAAATAGTAAATGATGTTTTAAAAGTAAATACAACTATTGATCCTTCTACATTTACTGTTGCAAATAATAATGATGAGCCTGATAAGCCTGAAATAAAAGATGCAAATATTTTATCTGATTACAAGATGAATTATGATTCATTTGACAATATAACAGATAATGACATTTGGTCTGAGATAAAGACGACACAAAAGACATTGAAAGACTTCATAAGGGCAAAATTGCCGTCTCTTGTTTTGGGTAAGAAATATAACAAATTCTTGACAAATAAAGAATTTAACAGAATGATTGACGATTCACACATATTTACAGAAAAAGCAACAGAATATTACAGACTTTGTGTAAACAAAAACAAGAATGAGCATAATATTGATTCTGATTATCTTGATGTAGTTTCAATAAAAACTTTGGCAGAGTTGATAGAATTATATTGGGAACATGAAGATTATGGGTTCTCTCGTGATTTTGGAAATAAATATGAAGTTTGGGATGAGATCTTTAGGAGAATTTATCTCTCAAGAGATGCATTTGCACATAATAATGAATCTTCTATCACTGTTAGAGATAAAAAAGAGACTTATGCTTATTGTAAGAAAGTTCAAGAAGTCTTGGCAAAGAAATATTAAAATTATATTGTAGACTATAAATAAAATGTGGCTGTGAAAAAAATATTGACTTTTTTCACAGCCACATTTTTGTTTATTTTCTATATCTCTTCCTGTTTTGCCCCCCAAGGTTTACCTTCAGCACTACCATTGTAATAGATGCGTTTTACACTTTGGAAAGCGTCTGTTCCTATACTTGTTACTTGATCTGGAATTGTACATACTAATGCAGCACAAGAATTAAAAGCATTATCTTCAATAGTTTTTATATTAGTTGTCTCTTTAAACTCAAGCTCTTCTAATTTAGCACAACCACTAAACGCATATTCTGGAATAGTTTCAATTCCTGTCCCTATTTTTAATTTATTAAAAAAGCAACAATCTTTAAAGGCACTATTTCCAATAGTTGTAACACTATCTGGAATAATTAATTCATAGTTAACAGTATCAGGTGAGTGGTTATAGTTACATCCCTCAAAAGCATTATTTCCAATAGTTTTAACCCCATTACCTAATGTCAACTTGCTTAAAGAGGTACAACCCTTAAAGGCTTCGTTTCCAATTTTTGTTATGCCTTCTTCTTTATTATTATCCTGATTCATTTCTACACAACCTGGGATTTCAACTTCTTTTAATGAAGTACACTGTTCAAAAGCACTGGTGCCAATAGATTTAAGAGTATTTGGTAAACTAATACTTTCTAATCCTGTACACTTATAAAATGCAGACAATCCAATGGTTTCAAGAGTATTGGGAAAGTTAATACTTTTTAATCCTGTACACTCATAAAATGCATTCAATTCAATAGTTTTAAGATTTTTTCCAATAATTACAGTTTCTAAAGCAGTAAGCTGATAAAAAGTATTATTTCCAATAGTTGTCAATCCATCTCCGATTGTTACTTTTTTTAATGATGTAAGATTAGAGAATTGACCACTTTGTAGTTTTTCAATTCCATTTCCAATTGTTATTTCTTCAAGTTTAGTACAACCACTAAAAGGATATCCAAAATTTGTAATACTATCAGGAATTTCAATTTTTTTAATATTTGTACCACTAAAAATTGAATCTCCAATAGTTTCAACACCATCTGGAATTGTTATTTCTGTCATTTGTGTACAGCCTTTAAAAGCAGCATTTCCCATAGATTTAACATTCTTTCCAATAATTACAGTTTCTAAAGCAGTAA
The DNA here is from genome assembly GCA_902791745.1 of uncultured bacterium. Lineage (GTDB taxonomy): Bacteria > Vulcanimicrobiota > CADAWZ01 > CADAWZ01 > CADAWZ01 > CADAWZ01. The sequence continues at coordinate 1,055 of CADAWZ010000061.1, read as the reverse complement.
GATTTTCAAATAAACCATTTTTTATTTCTGTTACTCCATCTCCAATTGTTATTTTTTTTAGTGAATTACAACTATTAACAGCATATCCCAAATTTGTAACACTGTCAGGAATTGTTATCTCTTCAATAGATGTTCCATAAAAAGCCTTATTTTTTATTTCAGTTACACTGTTTGGAATTGTAACTTTTGTCAAATTTCCACAATTTTCAAATATTTTTTCTCCAATACTTGTAATTTTGTATCTTTTACCATCTGATTTATACATATCAGGTATATTTATTTCTGTTATTTCTGTTTTATGAGCAGAATCTTTGTCAATTTTTCCCAATTTATATAATTTATCGAGTACATCGTCATTTAGTTCTACTTCTTCATCAAAACTATCTGTTACAGTTACTGTAAATATTGCATTATTCGCACCTTCAAGAGATACAGTAACATCTGTTTGACCTAAACTAAGTCCAGTTATAAGTCCTTTTTCAACAGTTGCTATTGCCTCTTGGTCAACATTATATTTGACATCTTCTGTAACATCTTTATCTTCAAGTGTAACAGTTACATTTTCTGTTTCTCTTATTGCGAGATCAAATTGTGTTTGTGATAGTTCAAGAGTTGGCAAACTTGGATCAATCACATTTACTGTAAATGTTTTGTCAGCTTCTGCTTCATCGGCATGTACAGTAACTTTCGCAATGCCAACAGAAAGTCCAGTTATCAATCCTTTTTCAACAGTAGCTATTACCTCTTGATCAACAGTATAAGTAACTGTTTTTGTGATGTCTTCTCCATTTAGTGTAACAGTAATATTGTCTGTTTGACCGACATCTAATGTAAATTGTGTTTGTGAAAGTTCAAGTGGATATTTTTCAGGTGGTGTAGTAGGTGTGGGTGTGGGAGTAGGAACAGGGATAAATGGATAGTTCGGTGGTGTTGATTTTCCACCTCCACATGCTGAAGTAAATATAGCAAAAAACAAAATACACAAAAAGAGAAGTAAAAAATTTTTGTTTCTCATTTAATTCTCCTAATTTTTAACCTCTTTCATTTATGAAGGA
>CADAWZ010000060.1 GCA_902791745.1 uncultured bacterium | reverse complement strand
ATTCCATTTAATGGACAGTTTGTATCCCATCAAGTCTTGGAAAGTGGAACAGCAAAAACTTATTATGTCCCTGTTCATCCAGAAATAGGATTAGAAATGATTGATTATAGATATTATGATGGACAAACTGTTGGTGGTTTTTCAACAATAAATATGCAAAATAGATTTTTGATGTGTAAAGGCTCAGCAACAAACGGAAATGGAAATGCAGGAACAGATGAAATAGGAATAAAAAGAGAGCATTTACCAATAGGAAATTGGGGATTGAGTTTGAGTTGTAATGATTGGAATAAAACTTTTTCATTAAGTGGAACATTTAGAACTAAAGGTGAAAGTTAGAAACACGAACATAATGATGGATACTCAGTAAATGTTCAACAAGGAAATAGTTATGGAGTCAAAACAATTTCAGGAGATAGTCTTAAAACAGCACCTAATATTCAAGACCATTACCATGAAGTAACAGTAGAATTTAAGAATATAAATATAACCCATAAACATAGTTTATCAGGAACAGTTACATTAAATCCAAATTCACAGCAAAAAATTTCAGTAGTCAGTCAACATTATAAAATTGCATATATACAAAGGATTTACTAAAAAATAAAAATAGCCTATGAATTTAAATTTTCATAAGCTATTTTTTGGGAAATTGTGGTCAACAAAAAGTCAGCATTAATCACTGTTTTTAACTGTTTTTAATGCGTTTAAACGAAGGATTTTAAAAACAAAGATTATATAAAATTAATATTCTACTTCACTTAAAAATAGTGCATGGGCAGGAGCTGGATTATGAACAAGAGCCTGATTTTTTGTTTCTATTGCTTTTATAATTTCATCAGGTGTTCCTTTTTTTCTTCCAATTCTTATTAGGGTTCCAGTCATAAGTCTTACCATACTCCGTAAAAAGCCATTAGCAGTTACTTCATATATAACGAGATCCTCTATCCAAGAATTTCTTATAGGTATATCTATATATCCATATTTTTCTATAAATTCTTTCCCTGTGTAAATAGTTGAATCAAATACTTTTCTTATTGTTGGTTTCTCTTTGTCAGTAGAGGAGGAAAAAGCTAAAAAATCTTTTTCCCCTATAAATAATTTAGCAGCTTTTTTCATTGTGTCAACATCGAGTTTATCTCTTAAATTATAGACATAATTATAACCAATAGAAGGATATAATTTCCTATTTAGAATATAATATCTATATGTTCGTTTTTTTGCTGAAAATCTTGCATGAAAATCAAGTGGAACTTCTTCACAAGATTTAATTACAATTTTACCATGGAGCATTGCATTTAATGCTCGTTGAATTTCATTAGTTGTTACATCACCATCATATTTAAAAGATATGACTTGATTTAATGCATGAACGCCTGAATCTGTTCTTCCTGAGCCAATTGTTTCGATATTTGTTTTTAAAATTTTGCTTAATACATATTCTATTGAATCTTGAACAGTTTCAATATCACCTTGTTTTTGTTTTTGAAAACCGCTATAAAATGAACCGTCGTATTCGATTATAAGTTTGATATTTCTCATTTTTGTAAAAAAATAATATATATTATCTCATTTTTTTAAAGGATTTTTATTTAATCTTTTTGAAAATTAAAGAGTAAATTTTTTCTAAATATTTTTAATTCCTGCATAATTGGAAAATTTTTTGTATTAATGGATTTAAATATGGATAACAATAAAACATCACAAGATACAAATTCTTTAAATGAAATAAATATTTCTCTTAAAGCTATCAATTCTAAAAATTTGATTAGCGAAGATTTTTCAACATTTAGATTATGTTGTTTTTCCTACAAGAATAAAATATTTTTTGTTGATGATTTTAAAGATTTTTTTGTTAAATTACATATTTTACTTATAAAAGAACATCCAGATGTTGTAACACAAAATTTGGATAAAAATATTTTTTGGTCATCTCAAAAGGAGAATTCTGCTATTCTTCCAAATGGAAATTGGATTGTTATTCCTGATAATGGAGTGAATGCTCTTTTCTATTTAAAAGAACTTGAACAAGTTTTTAATACTCAAATTTTGATTGATCTTTCATTATATGTACTTGCTTCTGAAGAAAAAGTTTTTGAATCAAATCTAATTACTCTTGGATCATCAGAAAATAGTCCTGCAAATATAGCTAAAGACCCCGTAAAAGGCAAAAAGAAAAAATATGCAAAAATGTCTAAAACTCTTTTGAAAATGGAAGATCCAACTTCTTATAGAGATACTAATATAATAAATTTACAAAAACAAAATAAGGAAAATCCTGAAGTAAATATTTTACAAGGAGTCGTTTCTGAAATAAAAGAAGAAGCAACGATAGAGCCTTCTGTTGTTGCAACTCCAGTAAATGAGGTTGTCACTCCTGTTGTTGATCCTTCTGTTTTTGCTATTGATTTCAAAAATTTGAAAAATTATAATTTTAAGAATATTATTCCTGTTCAATTTATGATAAATGGTACCTATACAAATGTGGTTAATTGGGACAATTTTATTTATAAATTGATTATGTATATAGATTTAAATTCTCCAAATATCTTTTCATCTCTATGTGGAAAGAAAATTTCGAAAAAATATAAGACAGTTTATTTTGTCAAAAAGATATCTGCTGAAGAAAAAAGTAAACATATAAAAATAAATGATAATTGCTATTTTTTGATTCCTACAGAAGAATTGGAAATTGTAGAAATTTCAATAGAAATTTGTAAATCAATTAGAGTTAGAAAATTTTCTATATTTGTTAAAGAAAATATTACTGAACCTCAAAAAGTGAATATTTCAAAAGAATCTTTAGTAAAAGATATAAATCCTGAAGTTATTGATATTTCAAAGCCTGAAGTTACTTCTGAAATTCAAGTAACTGAGCAGAATGAAATAGGAAAAATTGATGAAAAATTTAATCTTGATGAAATATCTTTAGAAGATGAAATATTAGCTGTAGAAGATGAAATTTGGAAATCTCATTCAGTAATAACTGAATATCCAACAGAATGTACTAAATACTCTTTTGCACAATTAAAGAGAGCTGATACTCCTGATAGATTTTTAAGACTTGGACTTTCTATTAAATATTTTGAAATTGAATCACAAATTTTTTATGCACGCAATTATTTTGAAGTTTTATTTAACTTGTATAAATATTTTGCTGAAAAATATCCAGATAAATTTGTTAAATTGGCAAACTTGATTGAAGATATTTCTACAAGACCTTTAAATAATTCAAAAAAAATATCTGATGATTACTTTGTCAATTTGAATGAGAATATTAGTCATAAAGTATTTCTCATGAGGATAAATAGCATATTCGCTACAATGAAATTGCCAGCTCCTAATAATAATGCAAATACTGCTTTGTTATTTTATATAGCAACTAAATCCTGTGAAGATAAAGTTAGGGAGAGGGCAGAGAAAAAAGCTAAAGAAAATATAAATGCAAAAATTGAATATAATAAGAAACTTGAAGAACAAAATAAACAAGAAAATAAAGCTATTGTAAATAGTGCAAGTGATTCTTTATCAACTCCTGATCTTTCTGTGATTACATTACCTGAAGATGTTCCTAATCAAGCTGAAATACATCCAAATATATCTTTAGTATCTAAAGGAACTTCTAATAATATTTCTAAACTTGCTATTCCTTCTTCTAATGTAAATGAAGACATATCTCCTAAATTGGCTTCTCAAGCTTTTGAGCCATTTTCTCCTATTAGACAGCAAGATAATATTAAAAAATCTGATTCTTCAAAAGAATTTTTGGGTACTGGATATGTACCTACTGAATATAAGCCATTTAGCAATCAATATAAAGTTGATGAGCAAGTATCTAAAGAAGAGCCAGTAGGTGCTATTGAATCTGCAGAACCAACATCTAAAGAAGAAATTATAGGTGTTGAAGAGCCTGCTTTGGAGGTTCCTTCTTTATTTGATGTACCAGATTTTGAATTAAATGTTGATGATGAATCTGTATCTAAAGAAGAACCTGAAAGCGTGGAAGGAGTTGCTTTAGAAATTCCTTCTTTATTTGATGTACCAGATTTTGAATTAAATGTCGAGGGTGAATCTATTCCAGTAGCGGAAGATTCAGCTGTTGTAACGGAACAAGTAGATAAATCTTCATCAGTAGTTAAACCTACTTCTACTGAGGATCCTTTTGTTGTCGTTGGCGATCCTTTTGCTGTATCTAAATCTTCAGACAATGTAGATCCTTTTGTTGTAGCTGGCGATCCTTTTGCTGTAGCTGAGCCAGTAAAGATTGAAGAGCCTGCAGTAGAAGAACCTACAGCAGTAGCTGAACCAGCTGCAGTAGAAGAACCTACAGTAGTAGCTGAACCAGTTGCAGTGGAAGAACCTACAGTAGTAGCTGAACCAGTTGCAGTGGAAGAACCTACAGTAGTAGCTGAACCAGTTGCAGTGGAAGAACCTACAGCTGTAGCTGAACCAGCTGTAGTGGAAGAACCTACAGTAGTAGCTGAACCAGTTGCGGTGGAAGAACCTACAGTAGTAGCTGAACCAGTTGCAGTGGAAGAACCTACAGCTGTAGCTGAGCCAGTAAAGATTGAAGAGCCTGCAGTAGAAGAACCTACAGTAGTAGCTGAACCAGTTGCGGTAGAAGAACCTACAGAACTTAAAACAGTTGGGGCTGAAACAGTAGTTATGGATAAACCTTTAGTGTCTTCAGAACAAATAGCAAAAGAAGAACCTATTGTTTCTAAATCTGTGGTTGTTGAAGAACTTAAGCCCTTGAAAGTTGGGACACTTCGTCAAATTATAAAGCCGACTTTAGAGCAATCTACTATTAAAGAAAATGTAACTTTTGATAAAAATATTAATTATAAAATTGTACCTGTTAAGGCTTATTGTCTTGTAAAGCCAACTAATAAGAATCTTCCTCCTATTTCAATACAAAAGGAAGATCCTTCGGTTATAAAAGAAAAAGAATTAAAACAACAATCTATAGAATTAGTTAAAACTGTAGAAAATGATAATACCGTTCTTCCAGTTTCTAAACCTAAAGAAGAAATTGTACAAAAAGATGAGCATATTCAAAGTTCTTTTGAACAGTCAGAAGAACCTTTACAACTTGTTCGTCCAGATGATGATATTCCTTCGGCACCTGTTTCATCTGAGCCAGAAGAGGAAGAAGAGGTATTAAGAAATCCTTTTGAACAACAAGAAGAACCTATCGTTCAAGCAGAGGCTCCTGTAGTAACTCCAGCTCCTATAGTAACTCCAGCTCCTGCAGTAACTCCAGCTCCTATAGTAACTCCAGCTCCTGCAGTAACTCCAGCTCCTATAATTACTCCAGCTCCTGCACTTCAGTCAGCTCCTGTAGTTACTCCAGCTCCTGTATCTCAGCCAGCTTCAAAATCTAAAGAAGAAGCAAAACCAAAAACTTTAGAAGATGTTGAAAAAATTGTTTATAAGCATGAAGAGGGTATTTGGAGTTCGTTATTATATATTCGTAGATGTCAAAAACTTTCTCTTGCTGATGTTGTAAATCGTTATTCTACATTGAAAGAAGAAGGTTTTAAATTGAGATATGGTTCTATTGGACTTCAAAAATTTTATGCTGGAAATTTTGCAGATGTTCTATTTTATATGTGCTCCTATTTCTATAAAAATATGCCTGGAAAGTTTAGGACTTTAGTAAGTAAATTTCCTAATTGTTTTGTTACGATTCCTAAGAATGAAAAAAGGGATAGATTGTTACCTAATAATATATCACTTGAAATATCTAAAAAAATTAATTTTAATGAATTTTTGAAAATTTTAGGTGATTTCTGTAAAGTTGTAGACATGAATCCTGCTTCTTATTTGTCTTTGTATTTTAGTGATTTTGATTTGAATTTTAAAATGTTGTTAAAGGCTTTAGAAGAATTGCAAAATATAACAGGTGTAAATACTTCAGAATATGTACAAATTGTCGAAAACGAAAGACGTATTTTTGAAGAAAACAGAAATAAAAATAAAGCTTCGAAAGAGAAAGTTATAGAAAAATCTATTGAATTGCCAGAAATTTTAAAGAAAAATGAGATTGTGGAGCTCCCCAAAGCTAAAATAGTTATAGAAAAAGAAATTCCAGAAAAAGTTATACCTGCTCCTAAAAAAGTTATACCTGCTCCTAAGCCTGTTGTAAAAGAACAACCTGAAGAATTGATCAAAAAATATGATGATTTTGATGATTTTGCTCCAGTTACAGATTGTGTATATTTGAAGAGTAATAAATCGTATTATTTGAAGAGTTTTTCTTTCAAAGACAATTCTGTACCTTCAAAGACATTAAATTATGCTGTTTATACTCTGTTTTATATTATTTCTAAAAAGAAACCAGATTTAATAAAACATTGGGCCAGTAAAAAATTAAATGGATTGTCACTTACAAAACCAGAAAATTGTAAATTTTCGAGAAAACTTTTAAATGATTGTTGGTTTACTATTCCGTCTTTTTCTATGAGCAATTATAAATCTCTTATGACTGTAGCTATAAAGACTTTAAAAGCAGAATTTTCAGATTTGAGTTTTTGCTTTACAAATAAAATAAAAAAAGATGAAAAAGAAGAAAAAGATAATTTTTCTTCAAAATCGACAATAAAAAAAGGAAATTCAAAACTTTTAGCAAATAATGAAATTTCAAAATCAACTTTGAATTCTGCAAAGTCCACTAAAGAAGTAAAATCAGAAAAGAAATCAGAAGATAAGCCAAATGAATTAAAAATTTCTTATAAGTATATTGATAGCATAATTTTAGATAATGGTAAAGTTTGTTTGGCAAATAATAAAGATTTTGAAATGAAATCTTTTTGGTTTAAAGACTTCAAATATGATACTGACTCTTTGGAAAGTGTTATATATTTCCTTATGTATTTACTTTCCAAAAAAGAACCTGGATTTATTAGATATTGGGCAATGAAAAATAGATATGGAATTGGACTAAATAAGGCTTCAGACCAATCTATTATTTCAAAAAAGTTGTCAAATGGTTGCTGGCTATCTTTTTATAATAGAAGTATAGAATATTATAAAGAATTATTAGAGGCTTTAAGAGGCAAATTAAATATAAAATTTGAGTCTATCTTGTATTTTGTGTTCAGAGAAAAAGAAAATGTATCTTTAGATAAAGAAGATATTTCAAAAAAGGTTGCTCCTAAATCTAAAGATAAAATTTTAAGTGATAATGATGAAATAAAATTGATGGATAAAGCAGAGTTTTTTGCATCAGAATTTATAATATCTAAATAAAAATAATTTAACTAAAAAAAGGAGAGAATATAAATGGGATATTGTACAAATTGTGGACAACCCACAGATAATCCTGATAATATATGCTCAGCTTGTGGAGGTAGGACTGTGCAACAGTCTTCATTTGAGCAGACACAAGGTGGAGATAATACTCAAGTTGCTTCTGTTAATTTATCTACAAATGGAGAGAAAAGAGAATATTGGAAAGCAACATTTGACGAACCAACAATAGCTTATGAGCAGATATTTAAAGATAGAAAACCTGAAAATGATTTCGATTTAGGCGAATATAAGAAAAAATTTAATATTGGAGCCTGTTTGCTTACAACAGTTTGGTTAGCATTTAATTGTAATTTTTGGTTTGCTCTTATTTTTTGTGCTATTTTAATGTTTATTTCAGGTATTCCTTTTATTAATTTACTGATGTTTCCAGCTGGAATTGCTTTGATGATTTATTTTGGACTTAAAGGTAATGAAATAGCTTGGAAAACAAGACCTTATAGAGATTTAGAACATTTTAATAGAAATCAGAAGATTTGGTCTATTGCTGGACTTATTTGGACAGGTATATTTCTAATAACAATTCTTGTTCCTCTTCTTCTATTCGGTAGTGCTATTTTTATGAGTATCATGCACTAATCTAAATTTTTTATTTGTTTTTTTTAGCATCGAGGTTTTAACCTCGGTGCTTTTACTTTGTTTTTTGAGGGTATAAATATGGCTTGTGATCATAATTGTTCTTCTTGTTCGTCAGATTGTGGCGAAAGAAAAGAAAAAAAATCATTAAAAATTGCTTGCAATGCAAATTCAAAAATTAAAAAAGTTATATCTGTGATGAGTGGAAAGGGTGGAGTAGGTAAGAGTTTGACATCTTCACTTCTTGTTTCATCACTTAGAAAAATGGGCTTTAACACAGCACTTCTTGATGCAGATATTACTGGTCCGTCTATTCCAAAAATGTTTGGAATAAAAGAAAAGGCTATGGGAAGTAGTCTTGGCATTGTTCCTGCTATGTCTAAAGCTGGAACAGAAGTAATGTCTTTAAATTTACTTCTTGAAAAAGATACAGACCCAGTTGTTTGGAGAGGACCAATAATTGCTTCAACAGTTATGCAATTTTGGACAGATGTACTTTGGGGAGATATTGATTTTATGATAGTAGATATGCCTCCAGGTACTGGAGATGTTCCTCTTACTATATTCCAGTCATTACCTTCAGATGGTGTTGTAATTGTTACATCTCCACAAGACTTAGTTAATATGATAGTGGAAAAATCTGTAAATATGGCTTCATTGATGAAACTTCCAATTTTGGGAATTGTTGAAAATATGAGTTATTTTAAATGCACTGATTGTGGAAAAGAACATAAAATTTTTGGTGATAGCCATATAGATGAAATTGCCAAAAAATTTGATATAGATTCTGTTTCAAAGATTCCTTTAGATGTCAATATTGCTCAAAAAGCAGATAAAGGTGAAATTGAATTATTAAATACTGATTATATAGATAATTTGGCGAATAAAATTGCAAAATTAATATAAAAATATATGCAAAAGCATTTACTTATATTCATATTTATAATAACAATATGTATTATATTTTCAGGCATATATACAGATAAAAGAAGAAATGAAAGACCTTCTTATGCTTTTTGGGTAGGTAGTGGCTCAAAAATAAGAATAAAACCTAAATATGGAAGACAAATTATGCCTGATAAAGAATTGACAAAGACTTCAGGTAATAAGTTGCTTTTCTTTAGTAATTCGCCTGAAACTTTGATAGATGAAGAATTACCTTGTTTAATATATAAGGCAAAGTCAAATAGTAAATTTAGATTGTTATTACATCATAGAAATGGTTTAGGTTATAATGCTTTTATAAATGTTAAATTTAAAAATGTTACTGACAAAAATATAAATTTATCTATTCTGAAATCATCAAATTGTAAAATATCAAATTCAGGGAAAATTGCTTATTCAGAAGAGACTATATCTACAGACCCTGCACTTGCAGGGAGAAATGCTTTTATAAGATGGTTAAAAGATGATGAAAATAAAAGTGAATATTATACAATTTCACCTGATAAGAGTTTAATTTTAACTTTTCCTTTTAAAAATTGGGCTACTATTAGTAGTATGAGTGATTGCCTTGTTCTTGATGAACAGGGAAAAGAAAGTTCTTTAAATTTGTCAATTTTTGTTTCAAAGGGAAAAAATGAAGATATATCTGATGATATGTTACCAGTTAAAGACCCTGTCGTAGAAGAAAATCCAAATTCGAGTAGAATTAGAGGAATTTTTGATTATACTGAATTAGAGGCAAATTTTACATATAGATTGTCCGAAATTGCTTATTCTGAAATGGGAAGTGCTTCAGATGGAGTTTATTCATATCCAAATCCTGGTGAATATAAAATGAGTTTGAAAGCTCAAGATATGTACATACAGAAAGATACAGGAAATTTTGGAATTTGTTATAGAATAAATATGCATATAATAAACGATCTTAATAGTGAAGGAAATGCTTTTATATTAGCTTCAGCTCCAGGTGGACGCTCTCTTGTTGTCTTAAAAAATTTGTCAAATATAGATAAATCAAAAGATGATATATTTTTTTCAGATCAAATATTGGACTCAACAAATGGAATTCATGATGCATGGATATTTGATAGAATAAAAATAGATAAGGGAAAAGCTGTAGATAAAACATATTTTTATACATTGCCTTGTGGTTGTAATGGACCAGTTAGATTTTATGTTGTTTCTATTGCAAATTTAAATTTGTTGATTAGATAAAAACTTCTTAAGAGACTTTTTTATTATGATTGAAAAAGATAATATTAGAGAAAATAAAGAAATTGATTTTTATATAGATAAAAAAGAGCAGAAACAAGAAAGACAAAAAAAGATAGATAAGAAATTAAACGATATTTTGATATTGATTAATGTGGTTTTTATAATTTGTATAGGGATTTTTTGGCTCCTTTTTGTATTTTTCTTTATATGTCATAGAAATTAAAATTTGTTACTCATTCAAATTATTAAATAGCCGACTTAATAAAGTAAAAAAAGATTTTCGTAGGTAAAATAGGGGGAAATAATGAAAAACAAAGCAAATGATTTTGTAAAAGAAATTCCACACAAAGCGGAAAATATAAGTGAGTGGTATACATCTGTAATTTTGAAGGGAAAACTTGCCGATTATTCACCTGTAAGAGGTTGTATGGTTATTCGTCCTTATGGATATGAAATTTGGGAAAATATTCAAAATTACTTGAACAAAAAATTTAGAGAAACTGGTCATAAGAATGGCTATTTTCCAATGTTCATTCCACAGAGCTTTTTGACAAAAGAAGCAGAGCATGTCGAGGGATTTGCTCCACAAGTTGCACTTGTAACAAAAGGTGGAGGAGAAAATTTGACAGAGCCTTTAGTTGTAAGACCAACATCTGAATCTATTATTTGCAGTATGTATGCAAAATGGATAAAAAGTTATAGAGATCTTCCATTGAAAATAAATCAGTGGTGTAATGTTGTTAGATGGGAAAAAACAACTCGTCTTTTCCTTAGAAGTATGGAATTTTTGTGGCAAGAAGGACACACTGTCCACAGAACAGCACAAGAGGCAGAAGAACATACAGAGAGAATGTTGGAAGTATACCGAGAATTTGCAGAAAATTTCCTTGCTCTTCCTGTTTTGACAGGTAGAAAGACTGAAGGAGAAAAATTTGCAGGTGCTGATCATACTTACACTATAGAAGCATTGATGCCAGATGGTCAAGCATTGCAATCAGGAACATCTCACAATTTAGGTCAACATTTTGCAAAGGCTTTTGACATCAAATTTTTAGATGATGACAATGTTGAAAAATATCCATATCAGACTTCATTTGGTGTTTCAACAAGAATAATGGGAGCATTGATAATGATGCACGGAGATGATAGAGGTCTTGCATTCCCTCCATCAGTTGCTCCAACTCAAATTGTAATAATTCCTATTTTCTATGGAAATAAGGAACTTGTGATGGAAAAAGCTATGGAACTTAAAAAGAAATTGGACGAACATTTCAGAGTTGAAATTGATGACAGAGATGAATATAAGCCAGGTTGGAAATTCAATGAATGGGAAATGAAGGGCGTTCCAATGAGAATAGAAATTGGACCAAAGGATATTGAAAAGAATCAGATAACAGTATCTCCAAGAATAGGTGAGGGTAAAGTAGTTCTTCCACTTGACAACCCTGTTGAAAAAGTAGATGAGTTGTTAAAAGATATTCAAAAGAGATTTTACGATCGTGCAAAATCTTATTTTGATTCTCATATTTTTGAAGCATCTTCTGTTGACGATGTATTGAATCACCAAAAAGAGGGAAGAAAAGGATTCTATAAAACACTTTGGTGTGGTGATGAAGCATGTGCTGAAAAATTTGGTGATTTGACTTCTACTACTCCAAGATGTATCTCAAAAACCGAAAAAGGCGACGGAAAATGTTGTTGCTGTGGCAAAGAAGCACATTCTTATCTCTACTTTGCAAGAGCATATTAAAAATTAGGTATTAAAAAAGTCCTGCAGTCCAAATTGTACTGCAGGACTTTTTTAATAATTTACGGCCAATATCTTCTCATTTGTCCTTTACAATATGGACATATAAAGCCTGATTTGATCATATTTCTCAATGCTCTTTGTTTTTGGATTGGTTCATAAGGATCAGCTTGAGCTACGCAATGTGGATGCTTTTTATTTGCACAATAGTAACCACTTCGAGGATAGTTTTCAAAATCTCCATTATATCCTCTTTCTCTGTAAAGATATTGGAAATCTTCTTCGGGAATTTCTTTATCTTCTGGGAATTTATAATCTGTATATTCTTTTACAAGACTGTGTTCTAAACAGTACTGTTTTAGATATTTTTCTGCGTTCTTTTCATCTATTCCTATATTGTAATTGTATATGTTTCCATCTTGACATAAATCGTCAAACAATATTTTAATAAATTTTTCTTTACCAATTTGACTTATATATGCACTTATGCTTCTATTACAAGTAACTTGTATTCTTTTTTCTCTTTCTATTTATGCTCTCTCCATGAAGATCGAAAACTATGTCGCCATTGTCAACTATATACCAAGGAGCAGGTTTGCCATTTTTATCAAATACAGCACAATTTCCCATTTCGTCTTTGTAATTTCCAACAAGGAGAAAAACAAGCCAATATCTCTTGATTTTATTTAAGGATTCAGTTGAAGATAGAATGTTTATCCAATTTACATCTTTTCTTGTATTCCAGAAATCGAACCTGTCACAATCATTGGAATCCTCCAAAGCATATGTATCATTGTCATCTTTTTTGAATATTCCATCTATTTGAGCAAGTGAAGCTCAATAAGCTGTGCTAACTCCCATTATTCTATATGGATCTTTGTTGTCAAAAGCACATTTCGTTGTTTCTAATTCTTCACTCAATAACCTTGTAATTTCCATTATATTTTCTTGAGAAGCTAAAAAAACTGGAGTTTGAGGACAGAGTGCATAAGACCAAGAACTTATGGTTGGTTTACCAATATTTTGAAATCTGTCAGATATAGCTGTTGTTGAAAATTTTAAAGTTGGTTGTGAATCATCTCTTATTTTTTGTATATATCCTAAAGCATCATTTCTAATTTCATGTATTATGTGTTTGTATTTAGAAAGATCTTTAAAGTATTGATTGGCTTTGATATTAATTTTACTTTTGATATAAATAGGTATATAATCTTTTGGATATGTTATAACAGTAGTATCAAAACAACTATTGTCCCCTGTTATTTCAGAAATTAAGCTATCTTTTAGATTGTCTATTATTTCTGAACATAACTCTTTTTCTTTTTTATTCTGATTACCAATTATCCTTGTGTAGATATCATTGATTTCATCTTCAACATTGTCATTTAACAGAAATTGTTTGCCATTGACAGGAGGAATATTTGCATAATTGTTTTTATATTCTGATTCGTGGAATGAATATAATGCTTCTATGGCTGACTCAAAATTATCTAATCTTGTTATATACTTATTTGTGTATAGGAGTCTATAAAAACTTTCAGTTTTTCTGATACTACAAGATTTACATTTTTTTCAATAAGTGGAAGACATTTATCTATTATTTCTTTCCAAGCATTTTCTTTCTTTTTGAATATGCCACCAATGATATCTTCTTTTGCATTTAAACAATTATTGGTAGCTTTTTCGATGTTTCCTTTTTCGACTGC
>CADAWZ010000059.1 GCA_902791745.1 uncultured bacterium | reverse complement strand
CAACCATCTAAATTAAAATCTCGTCAGGCTCAATCCCAACCATTATAATTGGTACAGTTGGATTTGATCTTCCCTCTCTTATTACATTTGCAACTTCATTTTCAAACCACGCTACACCAGTGTCCATTTTTAGACACATTGCCCTTGTTGGTATTATTTCAATACCAACATCTATGTCATTACGCAAAAAGAAAAATGTATGTTTTACATGTAAATCATAAGCAACGCTAAAATATTTGCCAAATTGAACTTCAACAGCCACACGGTCTTTTACAAAGTCAACTTGGTTATTTGTTCTGTATGCTTTAAGTCCGTTGCTTTCTATTATCCGTTTCTGTTCTTCTTTATCACGAATATTTGAAATTTCTCTTGCAACTTGAATGTTATCTGTTACATAATAATATGTTGTTACAGATTGCCAATTAAGTGGAAATAATTGTTTTTCAAATTCCTTGTTTATTGCTTTTTGATCATAATTAACTCTTCCACTTGTAGGCTGTGCTTTGCTCAATTTTGTAAAATTATTGGCTTCTATATTTTTAATTGCATTTACTATTTCGTCCCACTGTTTTTTTCTGTGGACAAGCATATACTCATATCCATTTAGATGACTGTAAAGATTTGCTATTTTCATTTATTTTCTTTCCATTCAAACGGAATTTGAGCAATTTTATCATTTGGACTTGGTGTCCAAATTTTTTGATATATTGGTCTTGTAATTAATGTATCATTTTTTAATTTTTCGATTCTTTCAAGACCTATATTTATATATTTCTGCTCTAATTCTGTTCCATAAGCCCTACGATTATTTTTTAGTGAAGCAATCAATGAAGAACCAACTCCAGCAAATGGATCATAAACAATATCATTTTCATTGCTCAAAGCAAGTACACATCGTTCGACCAATTCAACAGGAAATTGACAAGGATGATCTACTTTTTCAGGGTGATTATTTTTTACATTTGGAATATCCCAAATAAGTGCATCCCAGTCATCAATTAGCCTTTCAATATTAGCTTCCCATACATCTTCAGGATTTTTTCCCTTAGGATTTCCACTTATTTGTCCCTTTTTCTCTCCTTTATAATATCGCTTTCCTGGATATTTTGAAGGAATTCTTACAGGGTCTAAATTAAAAGTATAGCTGTCACTTTTTGAAAACCATAAAATTGTTTCGTATCTTCCACTAAATCTTTTTGAACAATGAAGACCGTGTCCAAAATGCCAAATTATGCGATTGCGAAGGTGAAGTCCCAATTTTTTAAAATAAGGATAAAAATATATGTCAAGTGGATAAATTTCTCCATTGTCAACAAAATTTCCAGTTTGCCAACAAAGATTTCCATCATCAGATAAAATGCGTACAAACTCTGAAAACATAGGTTCAAGAGTTTGTATATATTCATTTATATTTGTTTTTGTCTCATATTCTTTACCAATATTATAAGGCGGTGAAGTTATTATCAGTTTTACTGAATTGGAAGAAATTTCTTTGCTAAATTCAAGAGCATTTTTACATTCATATCTAAAATCAAGAATTTCCATAAAATCACCTTATAAATTTTAACACAAAATATATATTTTTTCTTAATAAAGTTTGATATTCCTTTT
The DNA here is from genome assembly GCA_902791745.1 of uncultured bacterium. Lineage (GTDB taxonomy): Bacteria > Vulcanimicrobiota > CADAWZ01 > CADAWZ01 > CADAWZ01 > CADAWZ01. The sequence continues at coordinate 10,901 of CADAWZ010000059.1, read as the reverse complement.
ATGTTATCTAAAAAGAAAAAGCCCTTGAATAAGGGCTTTATTACATTTTTGCTAAATTCACAAATAATTACATTTCGGAAAGTGCTTTGTGAAATTTTTCTACATATCTTTTGGCTGTTGCATTTGGAATTTTATTTCCAGCCCTTGAAACAGTTCCAGGTCCTTGATTATATGCTGCAAGTGCTATATCAAGCTTTTTAAATTTTGTCAACATCAGCTTTATGTATTTTGTTCCTGCAATTATATTTTTTTCTGGATCCCAACAATCATAAATTCCCATATCTCTTGCAGTTGAAGGCTTTAATTGCATAAGTCCACAAGCTCCTGAGCATGAAAGAGCATTTGGATTATATGAAGATTCTATTTGTATTATTGCTCTAATTATGTATGGATTTACATCATATTCTTTGGCACATTTCTCTATTATTGAAGAGATTTCTAAAGGATTTGATCTATGTGAAATGTCTCTTGCTCTATCAAGACTGCCTCTTGAAGAAAGAGATCTTCTTTTTCTGTTTTCTAAACTCCAATTTTTGGAGTTTTTGGGTAGTTGATTCATATATACAACTGGAATTTCTATTGATTCATTATAGTTCAAAATTCCATTGTAAACACTTTCTTTTCCTATTTTTTGTATTTCTGATGATATTACGGAACCAGATACTGTTTCTAAGTCTTCAGCAAATGCAGGGGCAACAAAAATAAATAAGCACAATAGAATAGCTGTTATAGTTTTCATCAATACTCCAAATATTTTACAAAATATGTAGTTTTTTAAAAAACAAATTTCATTTTAGCATTTTTAATTGTAAATGTCAAATTTTTTATTTTTATTGTATTTATATCATAAACATGATAAAATAAAAATATTATATTTTTGTAAAAATAGTGAGATGGGAAACTATGAAATGTAAAAAATGTGGCAGAGAAATTAATGAATCTTCTATAGAAACTTGTTTTGATTGTAGATGGCAAGAAGAAAGAAGTTATGATGTTAAGTTATTTGATGTTGAGTTATTTAATCTTTTTTCGTTTTTTATTACTAAAAATACAAAATATAACTCAATAAATTTTTCTGATTTTAAGTTTTCTCCAAATTTTGACTATAAATATAAATATATACCTTTGCCTTTTGATCCTAAAGAATTTCTTTCTTCTATGTTTTTTGGAATATTCTTTGGTTCCCTGTGCTTAATCGCCTATTTTATGGCATTATCACAGAAATGGTCAGCGTATTATATTTATCTTTAGGACTTTTTTATGGGGGGCTTATCTCTTTTTATTTCTTTTATTCCTCCGTATTTAAATTTTAATCCAGATATAAGTAATATAAGAAAAGATTGTATGTGTAATATTGATGAAAAAAGTATAAAATTTGAGTATTATAGGTCTAAAACAAATTATGTTGAAAGAAATTAGGCTTATATCACATATATTTTTAAAATCTGTTGATTTAGAAAAATTGAAGAATGAATTTGAAAATGTATTAGGTTTAAATAATAAATCTTAAACGAAATAATTTGAATAAGTAACTTTTTGTATTTTTCCCTTTTTCGATAATAGAAAATGGGATTTTTTTTAAAGGAATGAAGCCATAAAACATAGAAAGAAATTTTAACTAAATTTAAATTCTATTGAAAAGAGAAGGATCCGAATAAATGGATAATATGAATCTTGATCTTTATGAAGAGTTAAATCAGCTTGATATTGATGATTTGACTCAAGAAATGACGATAGAAGACCTCCTTCATATAATGGTGGAAAAAGGCTCTTCTGATCTTCATTTAAAAGCAGGTTGTGCTCCAATGATAAGAGTTGATGGAGAACTCGTTCCTATCACTTACGAACTTCTTTCTGCTGAAGTCGTAAGAAGAATGATCGAAAGTATTTTGACAGAAGAGCAGAAAGCTAAATTTGTCGTTGAAAAAGAACTTGATTTAGCATACAGTGTACCAGGTCTTTCAAGATTTAGGGTAAATGTTTTTATGCAAAGAAATACTTGGGCTACTGCTATAAGAGTTATTCCTTCAAGACCTTTCTCTATAGATGAATTGAAACTTCCTCATATTTTAAAAGACCTTGCAATGAAGCCAAGAGGACTTATTCTTGTAACTGGACCTACAGGAAGTGGTAAATCAACAACTCTTGCTGCTATGGTAAACCATATAAATGAAAATAAGCGTTGCCATATTGTCTCTATTGAAGACCCTATTGAGTTCCTTCACAAAGATAAAAATAGTGTTTTGAGTCAAAGAGAAGTAGGAGAAGATACAAATAGTTTTACTAATGCTTTGAAACATGTTCTTAGACAAGATCCAGATGTTATACTTGTAGGTGAGATGAGAGACCTTGAAACTGTTTCAATTGCAATAACAGCAGCAGAAACAGGACACCTTGTCTTGGCAACACTTCACACTAATAGTGCTGCAAATACCATAGACAGAATGATCGATATATTTCCACCACATCAGCAACAACAGATTAGAATGCAGTTATCTGTAACTTTAGAGGGAATTATATGTCAAACACTTGTCCCAAGAGCTGAGGGAACAGGCAGAATTTTGGCTATGGAACTTTTACCAGTTACTCCAGCTGTTAGAAATGTTATCAGAGAGGGGAAAAGTTTCCAAATTCCAAATATTATTCAAAGTGGTGCTGAGTACGGAATGCAATCTCTCGATGTATCGCTTAGAAATTTGTACCTTCAAGGTCTTATTAGTTATGACGAAGCTATTTCTAAAGCTTCATCACCAGAAGATTTTATTAAATTGGTAGGTAAAGTAGGTAAATAAGTCATGATAAATAAAGGTGAATTGTTAAGAAGTATGCTTGAAGAAAGTAGGTATGAACTTCATATCGTACCTGGTTCTCCTATTATGTTTCGTAATTCTATTGGAGAACTTGAGCCAATAAATGGAGAAACTATTTCAACTAATGATACAAAATCATTTATTGGTGAACTTTTAAATGCTGAACAAAAATCAGAATTTGCTCAAAATAAAGAAATTGATTTTATTATAAGTGCTTCTGGAGTTTCAAGATATAGATTTAGTGTTGCAATGCAAAGAGGGTCTATTTCTGCTATAGTTAGAACATATCCAAAGGAAATTGCAGATTTTGAAAAATTAAATCTTCATAAAAGTGTAAAAGACATTGCTGACAACATTAGTAAGGGCATTGTTTTAGTAACAGGTCCAAAAGGGTCTGGAAAATCTACAACTCTTGCAGCTGTAATTAATCACATGATTGCAGCAAGACCTATAAAAATTTTATCTCTTGAAAACCCTATAAAATATTTGTTTGCAAATAAAAAGGGTGTTATTGCACAAAGAGAAATGGGAGTTGATCTCAAAGATAGAGGGCTATTCTTCCAAAATCTAATAAATCAGTCAGCAGATGTTTTGATTATAGATGAATTGACAAATCCAGATGAAGCTCTAAAATTGATGTTGCTTGCAGCTGGTGGTACTATCGTTTTTTTAAAGATGATTTCTCCTTCTATTACCCATGCCATTGAGCTTATATTAAATTTGTTCCCTTCAGGACTTCAAGATAGCATGCGTGCTATGGTTGCTACATCTCTTGAAGCTGGCATATCTCAGGTCTTGTGTAAAGATGTTACAGGTAAAAAATTATTGCCTGCTATGGAAATATATAGAGCAACTAATAACCTTAGACAGAATATAAGAGAAAATAAATTTGATTTAGTTTATCAGGTTATGGGTGGTGCTGGAAAACAATTAGGCATGGCAAATCAGGAATCAAGTTTGCGTTTAATGGAAAAACAGAATTTGATAACTAAAGATGAAGCCATGGCAAGAACATGTAGACCTGATGCGATGACTAAATTGTTCGCACAGCCATTCTAATACATTTTTAACTGAAGAAAAAAAATTGGTAATAGATATACATTTATACACAGAAAAATATTCACAAAAGAAAAAAATGCCGACAGAGGCTATTTTAAAAGCTATTGCAGAAGGACTTGATGCAGTAGTTTTAGTTGAAAAAAATAGACTTTGGACTTCTGAGGAGATTTCCGAGCTTAAAGATAAGATAAATGTCGGTAATTTTTTGATATTGTCTGGACAACTTGTCAGATGTGAAGAGGGAAATGTCCTTGTTATAGGAGCTGATAGTGTTTTTGAAGATGGATTATCTGCTTTTACTCTAAAACATAAAGTAGCTTCTGAAGGGGGATGTTGTATTTTTGTTCCTGATTCTTCTGATGAAAAAAGTATAGAGTCTGCTTTTGAATATATAAATAGAAAATTGTCTGCTTTTGATATTTTTGATGGTATAGAAATTTATCATTCGGAGATGTCTAAAAGTGATATGAGAAATTTTCTTGAATTGAGAAGAAAAGTGCAATTTTGTGCATTGGGAGGTAGTTCTTCGACAATACCTGCATTACATTGTTCTAAATTTTTTGCAAATATAAAAAATGAAAAAGAACTTGCTTCTGAAATAATTAAGGGAAAAGTTTATCCATGTCCTTTAAATGGTTTTAGTGTTGATCCAAGAGGAGGTTCACTTTCTAAAATTTTATGGAATACTCCGAAAAGTGAAATGATAAAACTTAAAGGGCTTGTTTTTGATTTATATGGAACTCTTGTTTCTTTGACAAGTACAGAAACATATACTGAATTTCACAAATTAGCTATGTGGCTTTCAAATGAAAATATACAAGTTTCAGGAGAAAGTCTAATGAATTATTATCGTGAAAAATGTTCGGAATTTTATGCAAATGCTTTAAAAACAGTAAAATTTCCAGAAGTTGATATCCTTCAAGTTTTAAAAGATGCAATAACTTTTTTTTCAGGAAAGCCATGTTCAAATGAATTTGCAAGAAAAGCGGCACTTATTTTTAGAACTTTTTCAATAAAAAGTATTAATTTATATCCACATACAAGAAGTGTTTTACGAGAGTTAAAAAGAAGAGGATATATAATGGGGATTATCTCAAATGCTCAAGCTGGTTTTACAGTTCCTGAAATAGAGGATTTAAAACTTTGGCAGTTTTTTGATTTTATAATTCTTTCTTCAGATGTAGGATGTAGTAAGCCAGAAGATAAAATTTATGGCATAGCTTCGAGACAACTTGAATTACCTCCTTCAAAAACAGCATTTATAGGAGATGATCTCTATGGTGATATTTTTGGAGCTCAAAAACATGGATATAAAACAGTTTTTGTTAAAACTAATGTAGGAAATTTAGAGTCTCCAGGAAATGTAATTCCTGATGTAACACTTGTTGATGGAGATTTAAGGAATCTTCTGAGAATCTTTCCTTAGCAATTAGATTTTAGGAGAGTAATTATTATGGATATACCAATAACTAATAATGTAATGATTGACAGACTAAATGTTATGCTTAGCATAATGGTTAGAGAGGGAGCTTCAGATATATATTTAAGAAGTGATCATAAACCATATTTGAGAATAGACGGTGAGATTGTTCTACTCGATCTTCCTCCAATAACGACAGATGAAATGCAACTTCTTACAAGAGGAATTCTTAAACCAAATGAACTTGATGCATTTGTTAAAAAACTTGAGTCTAATGTAATGTATGCAACACCTGAGTTGGGAAGATTTAGGGTAAATATATATGTTCAAAAAGGCACAATAGCTATGGTTATGAGGAAAATTAGAGAAGATATTTCTGATTTTGAAACCCTTGGACTTCCTAAAAAATTGGAGACATTTAGCCTTTTGAGGTCTGGACTTGTTTTGATTACTGGTCCTACTGGAAGTGGTAAATCTACAACACTTGCTTCTATGGTTAAATATAGAAATACGAATTCTGTTGGTCATATTATCACGATAGAAGACCCTATAGAATTTACTCATGAAGATATAAATTGCATAATAAGTCAAAGAGAAGTTGGTATAGACACAAGATCTTTTAATGCAGCTCTTGAAAGTGCTCTTCGTGAAGCTCCAGATGTTTTGCTTATAGGTGAAATGAGAGATGTGGAGTCAGTAAGAGCTGCTATGTATTTTGCTGAAACTGGACACCTTGTTTTGGCAACACTTCACGCTAATAATGCTTCACAGACAATAGAAAGACTTCTTCAATTTTTCCCCACAGATATGCATACTCAAATATTACAGGCTCTTTCAATCAATTTGAAGGGTGTTTTCTCTCAAAGATTGGTTAGACAGAGGACATCAGAAGATAGAATTCCTCTATTTGAATTGATGGCAGTAAATGCTCGTATGAAAGAACTAATTTCTACAAGTAAAATTTCTCAAATATCAAAGGAAATAGATCTTTTCCATACAGAAGGTATGATTTCATTTGATAAGTGTATTATGGATATGTTGAAAAAAGGAAAGATTTCAATAGATACGGCTTTAGCATATTCTGATAATCCAAATGATTTGAAGTTGAAAATTAAAACAAGTGGTATTAAATATTAACTTTTTTGAGGTGTTTTTATGGAAAAAGAAGAAAAAGATTTTGAATTGAGTACAGAAGAAGGCATTTCAAATAAAGTGCCATTTAGGGTTAAGTCTGGTAAATTTCTTGATGACAGTGTTGAACTTGAAATTTCAGATGATGTTAAAAATGTAAATTATTCTGATATTGAATATATGTGTGCAGGGGTTATAAAAGATAAAACTATTTCTGCTACTCCACCTAAAACAGGTATTGGAAAAATGTTAAATACTTTGTTCAGTAAAGATGGGAGTAAAGAAGAAGAAAATAGTCATGTTATAAAGACTTTTTATCTTCTTGACATCTATGTAAAAGATCAAACTGTCCCATTCAGAATAAATGGTGGATTTGTAAATTATAAATCTTTTTTGAATAAAATAGGATATATAAGTTTAGAAAATTTCAAAATGCTTTTGAAAGAATTTGCTTATAGAGCTAAAGATAGTAGATTTAATAAGACAATTTGTAGTTTTATTTCTAAATCTCCTATAAAAAAGTTTTATATCTCAGAACTTGAATTTTTAATTGAAGCTTCAGAAGAAAGAAAAAAAATAGAAGCTCAACATTCTTGGAATGATCTTTTTGAAAATGGAAATTTAAATTTAGACGAAGAAAATAAAGTTGCTAATAAGATAGAAGAGATAATGTCAGAAGAATAAAAAGTATACAAAAATAAGAATTGGAGGTATCAATTTTGGCAAAATCAGTATTTCTTACAGACGCTCGCTTTAAAGCTGAAGTGGATCATTGTTTACATTGTAAACAAAAACCTTGTGTAAAAGCATGTCCTGCAGGCTGTTCTCCATATAAATTTATACAAGCTATAAAAACAGGTGAAAAATCTGATTATCGTCGTGCTGTTGAAGATATATTAAGTTCAAATCCACTTGGTGGAATTTGTGGACTTGTTTGTTATGGAAAATTTTGTAAATCAGCTTGTACTCTTGGAAAATTTGATCATGCCGTTAACATACCTGCAATTCAGGCAAACATAATTCAAAAAGCAAAAGAGTTTGGAGTTGTTGATATTTGGGAAACTCCTGAAAAGAATGGTAAGAAAATTGCTATAATCGGTGCTGGACCTTCAGGGTTGACAGCAGGAATAACACTTGCACAAAAAGGATATGAAATTGATATCTATGAAAAAGACTCAAAAGCAGGCGGAGCATGTAGATTTATATCTGAAGACAAACTTCCTGTTTCTGTGATTGATTCTGACATAGATTTTATATTTAAAAATAAAAATATAAATTTCAAACCAAATAAGAATATCTCAAGTGTAGATGAATTAAAAGGCTATGATTCTGTAATTGTTGCTGTTGGTATAAATAGACCTGATAGCAAAAAAGATGAAAAAATTCCTGACATGGCCTTTTATTATTCAAAAACAAATAAGTCCTCTTTTGAGATGCCAAAAGCTGAAAATATTTTTGCAACAGGCGATTTTAAGAATGGTGCAACTTCTGTTGTTGAAGCAGTTGCATCTGGTAAAAATGTTGCTTTTGAAGTAGATTCATTTTTATCAAATAGAGAAATTTCAAAAATTGAATCAAATGTAAGAAATGATTTTAAAATACACAATGCAGAACTTCCAGTTTCACTTGAAACAGATTTTTTTGGCAAAAAGATATCTTCTCCATTTTTGCTTTCTGCTGCTCCTCCTACAGATGGTTATGAGCAGATGAAGAAGGCTTATGAAGCTGGTTGGGTCGGCGGAATAATGAAAACCGCTTTTGACGATGTTCCTATTCATATTCCTGCTGAGTACATGTTCAGAATTTCAGACGATACTTATGGAAATTGTGATAATGTTTCAGGTCACCCATTAAAGAGAGTTTGTGATGAAGTAAGAAGATTGGTAAAAGAATTCCCTGATAAATTGACTATTGCTTCAACAGGTGGACCTGTTACAGGAAATGATGAAGAAGATAAAAAACAGTGGCAGAAAAATACAAAAATGCTTGAAGAAGCAGGAGCTATGGCTGTTGAATATAGTCTTTCATGTCCTCAGGGTGGAGATGGAACAGAAGGTAATATAGTTTCTCAAAATCCTGTCCTTTCTGCAAAAATTATTGATTGGGTTATGGAATGTTCCGATCCTGATATTCCAAAGATATTTAAATTGACAGCACAAGTTACTTCTATAAAAACGATTGCAAATGCTATCAAAAAGGTATATGATAAATATCCAAATAAAAAGGCTGGAATAACACTTGCAAATTCTTTCCCTTCAATGTGCTTTAGAAAAGGTTATAAAGAGGAATGGGAGCAGGGAGTTGTTGTTGGAATGAGTGGAAGGGGAGTTGTGCCTATCAGTAATTTAAGCCTTTCGACAGCTTCTGATTGTGGATTAGTTATTTCTGGAAATGGTGGTCCTATGAACTATTTAGAAGCCGCTAATTTCCTTGCTTTAGGTGCTAAAAATGTTCAATTTTGTACTCTTGTAATGAGAGATGGGTTAGATGTAATTGACGAATTAAATTCAGGTCTTTCATATTTTATGAAGGAAAGAGGAATTAATTCAGTTGAAGAACTTATTGGAATTGCTAATAGAACTGGAGATGGTTCTGTAACAGATTTTATGAATCTTTCTCCAGTAAAGAAAATTCCTACTGTTGATAAAGATTTGTGTATAGGTTGCGGTTGTTGTTCAAGATGTTCTTATTTTGGAATAACAGCAGATGAAAATGGATTCCCTGTTATACATCCTGAGAATTGTATAGGATGTAGTATATGTGTTCGTAAATGTGTTTCAGGAGCTTTATCTCTTAGAGATAGAACAGAAGAAGAAGCAAAAGCATTAAAACATTGAGTTTATTTTGAAGGTTAGAAAAGGAGCAATATTTTATGCAAGAAGATGCTTTGAAACTTTTAGAGCGTGCTAAACAATTAAATCCTGCATCAGATGGAGCTGAATTTAAGTCTTTATTGGAAAGAGTTATTGAATTAGACCCAAGTAGCGGAGAACCACATATTTATTTGGGATTGTACTATTATAAGCTGAAAAATATTGAAAAAGCATGTGAAGAATTAAGAGAAGGCTTAAATATAGACTGTTTTGCTGGTAATGATGTCAATCTTGCACAGCAGGCTTATGTTGCGTTGGGTAAATCATATAGTCAGCAAGGCAATAAAGAAATGGCGTTAATGTCATTTAGATCTTTAATTGGTTTATATCCTGAAACTAAAGTTTCAGAAAAACTTTCACAACAAATTTATGGACATAAAGATATAGATCCAATATGGCTTAAATACTACGAAAATGGTTGTGAGGCATTTACAGAGGGAAATTTTGATGAAGCTGAGGAATTGTTTAAAAATGCTGAAATTAAAAACGAATCTTTTCCTTGGATTCAATATCATCTTGGTTTGATAAGTCAAGTTAGAGGAGATGTAGAAGGGGCTACTTACTATTTTTTGAAAGCTATTGAGGAAGAAAGACATTATTTATTCTGTATTGCATTGGCTAATATATGCCATGTAAGAGGTAATACAAATGAAGAAAGAAAATGTCTTAATCAGGCATTGAGTATAAATGAACATTATGCTGTTAAGCTCTTAATTGAAATAGATGAGTCATTAAATATAGGAGATGTTGATAGAGCTGAATTTTTGGCAGAAGTTATAGATAATCAACTTCCAAATACTTATTTTTCTGAACAAGCATATCATTATATAGAAGATTTTGTAAATAGTGATGCTTTCTCTTCTATAGATACAGATGCTGAATTGGTCAATGAAACTTATCAAGAAGATGTTGTTTCTCCTTCAGAATATCAAGAAGAAGTAAAAAAAGCAGAGACTTCAAAATTAGATCGTAGTGAGCTTCCTGATAATTTTGTTGAACAAGAAGAACTTAAACAGGATTTAGAACAAGAGGAACCTCATTATAATGAGGAAATGTCTAATGATAGTAATAGACAGCTATATAGTGATGAGATTGTTGAGCCTGTTGTTAAAAGAAAAATTTCTGTAACTGCTTATAATCAGGTACCTGAAGAAGAAATTTCAGATGATGAAGCCGATGCTTATGAACAACAATTATTAAGTCAAATTCATAATTTGAAAAATATAGAAGAATCAAAAAAAATAAATGAATCTGTAGAAATTACAGATGAAAAAGTTTTTGGAGCAGAAGAATTACAAATAAAAGAAGATATAAAACCAGATATGTTAGACTTTGATAAAACATCATTTGGCACTGAACCTTCTGTTGATCTTCAGTTTGAAAAGCAGAATTTGTCAGATGAATCTGTTTCAGAAGAAGTATCTTCATTAGAGGAATCTAATGTAGAAGATTCTAATAAGCAGTTTGATGAATCTGTTTCAGAAGAAGTATCTTCATTAGAGGAATCTAATTTAGAAGATTCTAATAAGCAGTTTGATGAATCTGTTTCAGAAGAAGTATCTTCATTAGAGGAATCATCTAATGTAGAAGATTCTAATGAGCAGTTTG
>CADAWZ010000058.1 GCA_902791745.1 uncultured bacterium | reverse complement strand
ACTTCCACCAATCGAACTTCAAAAAGAAATAGTAAATAATCTCGATACTTTCACAAATCTAATATCCAATTTAGAAAAAATAATCACCCTCCGCAAAAAACAGTATGCCTATTATTTAGACGAATTGTTGACATTTGGAGAAGAAGTCCAGTTTGTAAAATTAGGGGAAATTTGTAATTTTATTTATGGATATACTGAAAAGGCAAGAGATGAAGGAAATGCAAGATTTGTAAGAATAACCGATATATTAGAATCAGGTTTTTTAAATCCTGAAGAGGCTAAATATATAAATTTAATTCCTGAATGTGAAAAATATTTATTAAAAAGAGGCGATGTATTGACAGCTCGTGCAGGGGCAACTTATGGTAAAACCCTTTATTTTGATGAAGATTATCCTGCTGTTTATGCTTCTTATTTGATAAAATTAAATTTTGATAACAACTTGATTTTAAATCGCTATTATTGGCATTTTACTAAATCAAGTTATTATTGGAAACAAGCAAATCAATTAGTTGTTGGTGGAGCTCAACCTAATTTAAATGCAAATTCTTTGGCAAAAATTATTGTTCCACTTCCAACACTCGATACACAAAAAGAAATCGTACATTACCTTGACCAATTCACAACTCTAATTTCTCTGTTGGAGAAAAAACTTGAATTGACAAAAAAACAATATGCCTACTACCTACCGAGACGAACTGCTGAGGTTTGAAAGAAAATAAAGAGTTCGCCTCTATTTAGCAAGTAAACAAAGTTTTGGGGTATAATAAAGGGAACGATTTCAATTTTCTATAGTAGTTTCTATAAAAAATGCAATTAGAAAAAGAATGGTTGTTTTTAGAAGTTAAACATAAACTTTGGGGTAAAATTGTTTAGTGAGTCTTATTATAGCCCAAAACTAAAACTTGCAATTAGGTCATAAGTAGAAAGAAATATAAAAAAGTAGAAGTAAACAAGATAAATGTTGCTTTGTTATGAAAAAGCGAACGACATCAGTTTTATCTTGAAATAAGATATTATTTCAAGGCAAAACTGCCCAAAAGTGAGCGGTTCATAACAAAGTAACATTCGGCAGAAAACAAAAAAATTGTACAAAACTAAAAACTATAAATAGTCTCTAAAAAATAAAAGAAGAGCAGAAAATAGACAAAAAAATCCCCTTTCCTTGTTTGCAATCAAGGAAAGGGGATGGGGGATAAGTTAAAAACTTTTAGCTTCAGCACTTAATTCACGAACTTTAACAATAACATCTTTTACTTCTGGAATTTTTGTTGACATTTCTAAAGCCATAAGATCCTCCTTTTTTTCTGCGTTTATCAAATTTAGCCAATCTTCCATTGGTTTGCCTTTTTGAGATTTTTTGAGTTTTCTAAGTTCAAAAAAATAAATTGAAAAGTTGTCTGTCAAAAGTTCTTTTCTTTCTTTTTCCAATATTTGTTAATGATTCACAATAATCAAAAATATAATCATTAATTTTAGTTATGTTATTAGATATTGTCACATTTTTAAGGCATAGAGGTTGCCATTTGTGCAGAGATTGTCTGAACTTCATTTAATGGTAAATTTAAATTTTCTGCAATTTCTTCGAGTGTGTAAATTCCTTTTTTTATCATTCTTTTTGCAGTTTCTAAAAGAGCCTTAGCAATTCCAATTTTTTCGCCCTCAACTCTTCCAATCTTTTCGCCCTCAATTCTTCCCTCTGCTCTTGCTTCTTCTTCAATTTGCATTAAATGTAAATCATATTGCATATATGCTCCCCTCTCTTTCTCATCTTGTTTTATTTCATTAATTTTGCTTTTAAGTTCATTTACAAATTTTAACAATGCCAAAAAATCTTCACTTAAATTTTCTTTGTTTTCACTTTTTGTCGTTATAAAAATTTTTCTAACATCATCTTTAAGTTCTATAGATTTATCTTCTTCACAAAAATTTTTGAAAGTATATATTGTTCGTTCATTCTTGAAAATTTCAAACGGACATATAAAAACTATAAATAACTTATTGAGGTCTTTATATTTTTGCCCAGCTTTTAACAAATAAGAATCAATCATAGCTTCATAATAGCGAAATCTTTTTGCAAATTCTTCTTCATCTAAAGAAGTAACTTGCATTTCAATATTATAAACAACTCCATCTTCATCTTTTAAATATACATCAAGACGAATCCCCTTACTATCATAAAGTTCTTTTACCACTTCTTCTGTTTTAATATAAACAATATCTTTTATATTGAGTCCTAAAATAATCTGCACAAATTTAATGCAAATATTTTTTTCAGTCATTATTTTTTTGAAGAGATAATCGTCTTGTATTGTTAACTCTTCAAGACAGTCATTATTTTTTTGAAGAGATAATCGTCTTGTATTGTTAACTCTTCAAGAGTTTTTCTTTTCCTTACTGTCTTTTGTTCTGTAGATTTTGAATTGAAGGTCATAAAATCTTTTCCTTTATAAATATTATAACAAAATATAAAAATAAAACAATAATTTTTATGTTTATAATTTTATTGTATTTGCCAAATATTACAATTTATGCTTAAATATTATTAAAAAAAATCATTTTTTGTTAATTTTTTATTAAGTCGTCTATAAAAAAATCCTATTATTTCCTTATATAGGGAAATAATAGGATTTTTGTTAGTGTATTTTATGCTAATTCGATTTTGTCAACTGATGAATTTTCAGAAATTACTATCAAACTCAAAAGTGCTATTTGATTTACCTCAAGTTCAATAGTTACTTCTTGTTCGCCTTTTTCAATTAGAGAGAAAGCATCGTTTTCTTCGATCAATTTGAGAGTATCTTCTGGAACTGTGAGGAATTTTATTCTCACTTTGATTTTTCCATTTTTGTCAATGACTTTTTTCTTGACAACCTTTTTAATCTCGTCTTTCAATACTTCGATATTGTATTTGTCTTTTTCCTCAGCCTCATTTATTTTTTCAAAAAGAGCCTTTAGGTATTTGTCAAATTTCTTCTCGTCATATTCGAATTTTGTCTCTTCAGGTTTTGGTGCTACTTTCTTTACTGCCAGTTTTTTGCAAGATTCTGTTTTAACTTCCACTGGCTCTAAATCTTTTAAACATTCTTCGAAACATTCTTCCACTTCCATTGACTCATCGACACAGCAATCAGGAGCTTCATCAACACAGCAGCCATCTTCTTCAGGTTCGACACAACACTCAACCAAAGGTTCTGGAGCTGCCATTCTACAACATTCTGAAACTTGTGGTTGGAACATTTTCATTGCCATTCCCATTATTCCGCCAAACATGCCACCAGGAGCTTGAGGAATATTTGGTCTGCCACACATTTGAGGAGGAGCTATTGGTGCACCAAATTGTTGTATTGCTCCACCAAGTGCAGCAGGTGCAATTCTGTCTGCTTGTGTAGATTCAAATCCTTCTCTACTTACACCACTTGGAAATTCTGAAGGAACATCTTTATGTTCAAGTTTTCCATCTTCATTTACAACTTTGTCTTCTACAGCAACAAAAGATGTGTAGAGTGTGGCAAGTCCAAAATCAAGTCCCAATTTTATTATTGTTTCTTTTATCTTCTTGTCATCTCTATCTTTGCCTCTGAAGTTGTCTCTATCGCTGTAATATTCGATTTTTCTTCTTGCCCAGAGATATGGAAGGCTTTCATATTTTGAATCTTCTTCTGTAGCGAGTACAAATTCGATTTTCTTTTTGATTGTTTCTCCTGCGACATTTCCTGTAACTGTTACAGAACCTTTTCCACCTTTTTTATAAGTTCCAATGAGTATAAGAGGCTTATTGCTATATAGATCAGGAAGATTTTTAGGATATATTTCAGATATTTTGTCACCAGACCAATTCAATTCGATATTTGTCATCAATGGGCAGTCTATTTTTTTGAAAAATGCGTCTGCAACTTTTTGCATATTTTCGTTTTCTGTATCTCTGGATCTATATGTAACTGTTATTATTTCAGAGTCTCCTCTTCCAGCTTCAGCCATTTTTGTTATGAGGTATCTATTGACTGAATCTCCTGTTCCGAAAGAAAATATTCTTGTATTTTTTTTGCATTTTTGATCTATTGCTTTTATTATTTCATCTTCATTTCCAACATAACCATCTGTCATAATAGTTATTATTCTAAGTCTATCTTTGTCTTCTTTTGCTTTTAATGCTGCAAGAATAGGAGGCATCATCTCTGTGCCACCGCCTCCATTGTGCTTTTTCATAAATTCTCTTGCAAGTTCTCTATTTTTTTCATCAGCAGGCATTGATTTTTTGAACAAAAATTCAGGGACACTTGAGAAACATATTATGTTAAATGTATCGTTAGCATGCATTTTATCTATGCAGAGATACATTGCTTTTTTGCATGCTTCAAGTGGAGCTCCCATCTGAGAACCTGAAGTATCAACGACAAATATCATTTCTTTTGGAATTATTTTAAAGTTTTCTGGTCTTGCAGGTGGCTGAATGATGAGAGAAGCAAATCCGCCTTTATCCTTTATTTTTGTTGAAATCAAGCCTTCTTCTATTGTTTCACTTCCGAGGCGATATTTCAATATGAAATCTCTATTTGGAATGAAATCATGCTCGGCTAATTTTATTACATGGCTTGTATTAGATACTTTTTCAATATTTATTTCATGAAGTTCAGAATTGACTTCTTCAATATTTATTGGAGAATTGATTTCAACAGAAACTGAAATATCATGTCCTGCTCTTTTTCCATCTTCAGGATATGCAGGATTTATATTTCCTTCTTTTCCTACTTGTGATTTTGGAATATAACGAGGACCAACAGTCATTGGGAATACATATTCATAAATGCCTTCTTCGTATTTTATGTCTTCAACATATTTTATCAAAATTTTGATCTCATCACCTGGCATAATGTTTCCGACATGTTGAACAAAAATATTGGGTCTTTCTTCGTCAAGCAGAGAAGCTCTTTTGCCTTCTTGGATAGCCTTGTTATATATAGCCTTTGCCTCTTCTTTTTCTTTGACAATTCCTCTTATTGTCTTATCTCCTATTTTCATCAACATTTCAAAAACAGCAGATTTTTCTGGAAGAGGGAAAATATATTCAGCTTCAATCGGTGTTTCCATTGGATTTGTAAAAATCTGTGTAACTTCTGTAATTCCAATGAATCCAGAAATATTGGCTTTTACATCTGTATGTTTTAATGGACATACATTTTCTCCTTCACTTGATACGATTTTGAGAACGCCCTCGGTTACTTTCATGAAATATTCCTCCCATTTTTTTCTCTTTTGTTAACCTCTTTTGTCTTCTTTAAAGACCAAAGTCGATTTTTACATTTTTTAAAAAAAGTGTTTGCAAAATTGCACTTTTAGCCAATTTAACAAACTTTTTGGGTGTAAGATAGTGAACGACATCACTTTTTCTCGTAGTAGAAACTAAACAGAAAGCTCTTACTTAAAATATTTTCTATGTTGAATAAAATTTAGAAAGATAAAAAGAGAAAAATGCTTAAAGTGAACATCTTACACCTAAAAGTAAAATAAACAGTTTCGTCATAAGTAGAAAGATATATAAGCAAATAGTATAAACTTTGTAAATGGCAGTTAATCTAAAAAGTCGTATAGTAGAAAACATACAATTTAAATTTCTAAAAAGCAAATTAGCACTAATTTTAAAAATCACTGACCTTTTACTTTGTAGTTATTTCCAACGATATTATTTCAGGTTTATTAAATAAACGCTGTGGAAATCGACTTGGTCCCAATCCTCTACTTACAATCAATGTTGAATTATTTTTTTTGTGAATCCCTCTGTAATATTTAGGAAATATCCCTTGCCCTGGGGCATATAATCCACCAATAAATGGAAATATAAATTGACCTCCATGTGCATGACCTGAAAACATAAAATCAATATCAAATTTACAATAATATTTAAAAAATTCAGGATAATGGCAAAGTAGTATTTTTAAACTATTTTCTGTTTCAAATTTTTTTAATAATGGCAGAGTATTTTGTTTTAATCCTTCTTCTAATCCTAAAATAAATACTTTTGAGTTATTAATTTCTATTTGTTCTATTTTATTTTGAAGTACATTTACTCCATTTTTTGATAATTCTGTTAGAAGTTTTTCTACTCTTTCTCCACCATTAAATTCATGATTTCCATTTATATAAAAAACTGGTATTATCTTATTTAATTTAGATAAAAGATTTATTCCTACATAATCTGTTTTTCCCTTAGCTCTCCCATTTGTTAAATCACCAGTATAAAGGATAAAATCAGGTTTTTCATTTTTTATCTTTTCTATAAGTTTATCGTTATTTTTTCCAAAAGATTTACCATGCAAATCTGAAATGTGAACAATATTTATTTTTTCTTTTATCTTGCCAGATGTTAATTGGAATTTTGTTATTGTCAGTGTATTATTTTCTAAATAAAAAAATATAGCTAATAATATGAAAATTAAGAAATATATTGTAAAGTACATTTTTATGAATCTAATGTAAATTTATATTCATTGTCTTTTACTTTTTCTATTTTTCCTATACCAGGAAAATCTATGTGGTTACCTGCACATTTTACTGTGTCTTCTTCTGTTTCGAGTAAATCAAGCATATCTTGTCTCGCTGATACAGCTCTTTCTTGATCTTCATCAGTTGTTGAGGAGATTTTTGGATTTTTTGTCTGTAGTGTGATTTGTTGAAATATATCACCTAATATGTATACAACTTCATTTTTGGATTTTATTTTATATATTGTATGTCCTCCACTATGTCCATAGCTTGCCATTGAAGTTAGTCCATCTTTAGAGTCTTCTCCATCGCTTCTAAAAGTTATTATTTTTGTTTCATATGCTTTTTCTATTTTTTTATAAAGAATTTTGCTGGGATCGTCATCTTTTTTATTTTCCATTGCTTTGTCTTCACCAAAACTTATATATATTTTAGCATTTGGAAAAGTAGCTTTTTCGTTTTTTAATAATCCTCCCATATGGTTTTTATGGATATGTGTCAAATATACTGCATCAATATCTTCTAAGGTTAATCCCATTGCTTCAAGAGACTCTTTGATATTTCCTTCACCGTTTCCAGTATCTATTAAACATATTTTTTGGGGCATTTTTAATACAAAATAGTTTATATAAGATGTATATTTTCCATTTGGATATAATTCTTTTATCAGTTTATCGTCACCCTTAAAAATATCAGTGCTTTCTTCTGTTTTAGAGTCTAAAACTGTCCATAGAATAAAATTACCAATTTTTGTTTTATGCAAATTTTTTGATTTATTTGATTCACAACCTAAAGACATAAAGCAAATTGCAGTGATTAAAATAAAAAATATATATCCAATTATTTTTTTCATTTTTTTTCTCCTGTCTTATCTTAAGTATTTATCTACTGCATATTCATGTTCTTGTGCTGTTTCTGAAAAAACATGAGTTCCATTGTTTTTTATACCATTTAAAACATAGAAATAATAGTTATGTTTTGTAGGGGATAAAACGGCTTTTAATGATTCTTCACCTGGATTTGCAATAGGTCCTGGGGGAAGTCCTTCATATTTGTATGTATTATATGGTGAATCTATTTCTAAATCACTATATAATAATTCTTTTTTTTGATGACCAAGTGCATATTGAATTGTTGCATCACATTCAAGTCTCATTCCAATTTTTAGTCTATTGTAATAAACTCCTGCAATTATTGGTCTTTCTTCTGGTACACTTGCTTCTCTTTCAACTAAAGATGCAAGAGTTACAACTTCTTGTAATGTCAGATTGACT
This sequence comes from uncultured bacterium, assembly GCA_902791745.1. Classification (GTDB taxonomy): domain Bacteria; phylum Vulcanimicrobiota; class CADAWZ01; order CADAWZ01; family CADAWZ01; genus CADAWZ01. The sequence goes on along the minus strand of CADAWZ010000058.1, from coordinate 7,122 downwards.
GGAAGTTGTGAATGTTTTTCTAAATAGATTGGTGTTATTTTTTTATCAAATGAATTTATCATCATTTCAACTATTTGAAAAGGACCATATTCTTTTGGTATATCATAAGTATTTGGAAGTAAAAAACCCTCAGTGTTTGTTAGTTGTTCACCATTTACTATAAGTTTATCTTTTTTTGTTGCTTCGATAAATTCGTTTTTTGTGCAGAATCCTTTTTGAGAAAATATTTCTGCGATCTGTTTTAATGTCAAGCCTTCAGGAATTGTTACTAAATTTAAAGATATAGTCCCTTTTTCAAGTTTTTGTATTATTTCGATTACAGATTCTTTGGGATTAAATGTATATGTACCTGGTAGTATTCGTCCCGATGTCAGATATTTTTTCATTGCCAATCTAAAAACAAGTGGATCTTTTATTATGCCTTTTTGTTTTAAAATTTCACCTGCATCAGCTCCTGAAGCCCCTTGAGGAATTTCAACTTCAATATCGTTTCCTGTTTCATATCCATTTAAAGAATCTTTTACATAAAAATATCCGCAAGTTAATGCACCAATCACAAGAATTAGAATTATTGTAATTGATGTTAATATAATTTTTTTCATGGTCTTTTTTCTTCCATTACTCTTTTGAATTCTGAAAGTAATAATTGCATTTCTTCCATGGATAATAATTCATTTTCTTCTATTCTTTCAATAAAATCCATTGCATCTTCTGAATTTTTGACTAAAAATTCAATAAGTTCATTTTGTTCTTCTGCTATTTGCGTAAGACTTTTTTTGAATTGAAATCTCCATTTCAATATTTTACATATAAGTTTACCTGCTGTTATAGAAGCCGAAACATCTCCTATAAGGGACATATAAAAAGGAGTTTCAATCATTAAATTTATACTTGGAATTTTTTTCTCTGCACATTTCCACGATATGTAAAAATTGAATTCTGGAATATCTGTTTTCATATTTGGAGTAATTGAAAATGGTTTATATTTTATTGATTTATACTTTTTGGAAAAATTTGCTTTTAATTCTTCACTATTAAAAATAATCAATGGAGCTCTTTTTTGCCTATGACTTGTCTGAGCAGATATACAAGATACTGTATATACATTTGTTACCCCTGACATTACCAGTATATCTATTAATGTATCAATAAATTCTGAGTGCTTAAATATAGGTTTATTACCAATAAAAAATATTGTATTTTTTTTATCACTTACCCATAAGATCGATTCTTGTTTTTTTAAAATTGTTCCCTGTAATTTAAGACCTTCAGATGGGTAGTAAGATTTTGTATTAAATTTTACATAAGGTCTCATTTCTGCATATATTGAAAGTGGAAAAAAAATACTGTTTATTGGAGATATATCATCTTCCCAAAATATAAAAGCTGAGGCATTGTTTAGCGTTGGAATTTTATCAAGAAATTCAAAAGATTGTTTATTGTATTTCATCATTGTTTTCCTTTTTGAAAAATTCTTCTATGTCATTTATTGCTTGTTTGACATCGTTTATTGTCAAATTATTTTTTGTCTTAGTAGTTTTTGAATTTCTCTTTTTTAATTTATTTATTCCTGAAAATATACTTCTTCTAATTTCTGTTGGCATTGCTGAAGTGAATTTTCCCATTATTTCTTCTATCTTTTTTGAAAAATTTTCAACTTCTTCATCTAAAGGTTTTGTATCTATATCTAATTTATATATTTTTGTAAATGCTTCTACTATAGTTTTTGTTGCTTTAGGATAAGGTATTTGAATGTTTTGTAAGTAGATTGGTACATTTCCAAGTAAAACTCCTGCTTCTAAATTTCTATCTATTGCAGCTAATGGTAATATGCCATTCATACCACCTATAAAATTTCCTTCAAATATTGTGTGTGGAAGTCTATTAAATCCTAATATTGATCCTAATTCAGCTGAGAAAAAGTGATTGTCTGTTCCATATGTTATGTTTGTGTTCATTGAATGATGTATCAATGAAAATGTTGCCCCAGAAGTATATATTCTTTTACAACCAAATTTTTCTACTAAATCGAGAATATCATTTGCCATTTTATAAGCTGGATTTTGTTCTGCTGGTAGTTCTACATTTATTGGAAGTTGTTGTTCACCAGTAAAAAAAATAAAATTTTTATTTTTGTATTGTTTTGAATAAAAAATATTCTTTGGAAAGTATACTTCCTTTATTACATTACTTTCTATAAATGTAGAATGAGGATAAAAATATTCTTGTGATTTTAGTTCAGCAAATGGTTTAGCATTTAATTGTTTTATTAAAAAATTTACAGCATTTATGCCTACATCACCTATTCCTGGCCAAGCTGCAAACAGTATTGGATTATCACCTATATTTGGATTTTCAAATATTTTATAATTCATTAAAATTCTGCTCCAAATTTTTTTATATCTTAAATTTTCTATAAACAAATATGATTTACCTTCAGAAGTGATATAGCTGTATTTCTCTTTAAGATATTTTTAAAATTTTTGCAGGAATTAATATTATGTTTGTAGGAATTTTGATATTTATAAAATTTTGTGTATTTAATTATGGAGTATAATATGTTTTTAAAAAATACAATTACTTATAATGGAAATTTTAAATGTACTGCTTTAAATGATGCTTCTACAAAGACATTGACAACAAATGCCAATAATGGTGAACAGCCAACTGATTTTTCGCCAATGGATATTTTATGTTCGGCCCTTGGCACTTGTACTCTTTCTGTTATAGCTTTTGCTTCAGTGAGAGAAAATTTAAATTTAGATGGAATGAAGGCAGAAGTAGTTTGTTCTATTGATGAAAAGACACATAGAGCAATCGGTTTTGATATAACAATAACAATGCCAAAAAATATTGCAATAACAGATGTTCAAAAGAAGAAACTTGAAAAATATGCTAATTCTTGTCCAGTAAAAGCAAGTTTAAATCCTGAATTGAAAATAAATACAGTTTTTATATATTAAATTATTTTGGCATATTTTTCTAAAATAGGGGATAAGACTGAAAAGAATAGGAGAAAAAAATGGTAGAAGAAGCCAATAAAATTATTTTTTCAATGGTAAGAGTTAGCAAATTTTATGATAAAAAACCAGTTATAAAAGATATATCTCTTTCATTTTTTAAAGGTGCAAGGATTGGCGTTATTGGGTTAAATGGAGCTGGTAAAAGTACACTTTTGAAAATTATTGCTGGAGTTGATAAAGAATATAACGGTGAAGTCATATTTCTGCCAGGAACTACTGTTGGGTATTTGCCACAAGAACCAGTTTTAGACCCTGATAAAACAGTTAAAGAGACAATAGAAGAGGGATTAAAGGATATTCTTTCAGCATTGAAAGAATATGATGATATAAATGAAAAATTATGTGATGATTCTGTTTCAGATGATGAAATGGATAAATTGATGACGAGGCTTGGTGAAGTTCAGGAAAAAATAGAATTTCTTGATGGCTGGAATCTCGATCATACAACTTCTATGGCTATGAAATCCCTTGCTTGCCCTCCTCCTGATACAAAAATTTCTGTTCTTTCAGGTGGAGAGAGAAGAAGAGTTGCATTATGTAGATTGCTTCTCGAACAACCTGATATTCTTTTATTGGATGAACCGACAAACCATCTTGATGCTGAATCTGTTTATTGGCTTGAAAGACGTTTAAATGAATATTCTGGTACTATTATAGCTGTAACTCATGATAGGTATTTCCTCGATAATGCTGCTGAATGGATACTTGAACTTGACAGGGGTATTGGTTATCCTTGGAAAGGAAATTATTCTTCATGGCTTGAGCAAAAACAAAATAGGCTAAGAATTGAAGATAAGGCTGAAGCAGATAGAAAAAAGACATTACAGAGAGAACTTGAATGGATTAGAATGACTCCAAAGGCTAAGCATGCTAAATCTAAATCTCGTATCTCTTCTTATGAAAAGTTGGTTTCTGAGACTGTTGAAAAAAGGGTTGGAAACATGGAAATATATATTCCAAATGGTCCAAGGTTAGGTAAAAATGTAATTGACTTTGAAAATGTTTCCAAGTCTTATGACAATAAAGTTTTGATGAAAGATGTTTCGTTTTCGTTGCCACCTGGTGGAATTATTGGAATAATAGGCGTAAATGGAGCTGGTAAAACTACATTATTTAGAATGATTGCAGGTACAGAAAAACCTGATTCAGGAACTATTAAAATAGGTGAAAGTGTAAAACTTGCCTATGTAGATCAACTTAGAGAAGGTCTTGATCCTGAAAAAACAATATGGGAATGTATATCTGATGGGAAAGATACAGTAATGCTTGGTAGTATGGAAATGAATTCAAGAGCTTATACTGCAAGATTTAACTTTACTGGTCAAGACCAACAGAAAAAAGCAGGAAATCTTTCGGGTGGAGAAAGAAATCGTGTTCATCTTGCAAAAATTTTAAAATCGGGTGCGAATTTAATTCTTCTTGATGAACCTACTAATGATCTTGATGTTAATACATTGAGAGCATTGGAAGATGCACTTGAGAATTTTGCAGGTTGTGCTGCTGTTATAAGCCATGATAGATGGTTTCTTGATAGGGTTGCAACTCATATACTTGCATTTGAAGGTGATGGAAAAGTTTGTTGGTTTGATGGTGGGTTTACAGAATATGAAGAGTATAAATTAAAAAATCAATAATAAATGTTGTGATCTTTTTTTGATTTTTAGGAAGGATAAAGAAAGATAACAAAAGAATTGTTTTAGATGTTATATTAGGTCTATATATTAAAAATATTGAAGTATATTACTGCAGATGTTATGCAGATGATGTTTGATATAAGGTGGTGCGGAAGAATGGCTGATGATAATGCAATGTCTCTCTTACAACAAGCCGATTCTCTTATGGAACAGGGACAGGCACAGTGGGATGCTGCTCTTGAATTATATGAAAAAGTTCTCGCTGTTGAACCAGAAAATCAGGATGCTTGTTTAAATGCATCTAAAATTTATGCTATAAGAGGAAGAATTCCAGAAGCAGTTAAGCAATATGTAACTCTTATGAATATATATAGCAAATCGGAACAGTTTAAACCTGCTCTTGAAAATGCAAAGAGAGTTCTTCAGCTTCAACCTGAAAATGTAGATGTCAGGATTTTAAGTATTAAAATTTACAAACAGTTGAATGATATAAAATCACTTGTTGCTGAGCAGATAAAACTTGCCCGTATTTTTCTTGAGATTGGTAAGGGAGATGAATCTATAAAATTATTAAAAGATGCTCAGGAATATGCACCGTCTGATTTAAATATAACATTGCAACTTGCAGATATAGCAATGAGTCATGGGCAGATGGCGGAAGCTATAAATAATTATAAAATAGTTGCAAATTCTTATCTACAAAGAAAAGAATTTGAACAAGCATTGAATGCTTTCCGCCGTATAAAAGTTATGGCTTCAAATGATTCTCGATTGTTAATGACACTTGGTAATTTATATTATATATTGGGAAGATATTCAGAAGCACAAACTGAATACAGAACAATTTTTCAGCATGATATGACTAATAGAGAAGCATTTATGGCTTTTGGTTTTGCAAGCCAAAAATTAGGAAAGCCACGTGATGCTCTCCTTGGTTTTAATAAAGTTATTCAAATGGATCCTACAGATGCACTTGCTCTTGAAAAAATAGGTGAAATTAATCAAGATAATAATGGCATTAGTGAAGCAGTTAAATATTATCTAAATTCAGCTAATAATTATATGCAAGTTGGTGAAAATGAGAGTGCAATAAAATTATATCAAAGAGTTTTAAAATTAGATTCTGCTAATTCAACTGCTAATCGTGAACTTACAACTTTAGGAGCTCCTTTACATTCTTCAAGTTGTATGCAGACAACGGAATTTAATCCTCGATTAGAAGAGATAACAGATTATAGTTTTGTTCTTCCAAATAAAGATGAGGCAGATATTGATGGTGTAGAACATAAGAAAGATGATAAAAGTCACATGCTTGTCAAAAAAGAGTCAGGCGGTGGCGGAAAATTGATGTCGAAAGGTTTTGGCAAAAAAGGCGGAGCTGGTCGCCCCATGTTAGGTGCTGGGGACGAAGAAGAAGACGAAGGTGGAATGTTTAAATCCAAATTCGGTAAAAAAGGTGGCATGAAAGGAAAAGCTTCTAAGCCTATGTTAAAATCAAAGGCACAGAGGGAAGAAGAAGCAAGGTTACAAAGAGAAGCTGAACTTGCAGAACAGAAAGAAAAAGAAGCTCAAGAAGCAAGGGAAAAAGTTAAATTATCTAAGGAATCTGATTCTGAGTTTATGCTTGAGCCACCAGATTCTTCTGCACAATTACAAGAATCAAAGGATTCTATGATAGATCCTAATCTTCAGCCACCATCATTTGGCGGAGACATGGCTAATGAAGAGGTTCCATTATTTGGTGGTAGTAATTTTGATAATAATGAAATTCAGCCACCTTCATTTGGTGAAGCTCCATCTGATAATGATTCTTCATTTGGTGGCTTTGGCAATGAAGTTCAAGCACCTTCATTTGGTGAATCTCCATCCAGTAATGATTCTCCTTTTGGCGATTTTGGCAATGAAGTTCAAGCTCCTTCATTTGGTGAAGTTCCATCTGGTAATGATTCTCCATTTGGTGGTTTTGGCAATGAAGTTCAAGCTCCAGCATTTGGTGAAGTTCCATCTGATAATGATTCTCCATTTGGTAGTTTTGGCAATGAAGTTCAAGCCCCAGCATTTGGCGAATCTCCATCCAGTAATGATTCTCCATTTGGTAGTTTTGGCAATGATGCTCAAGCAGAACAAACTCCTTTTAGTGGAGCTTTTGGTGGTGAATCTCCATCCAGTAATGATTCTCCATTTGGCAGTTTTGGTAATGATGCTCAAGCTCCAGCATTTGGTGATCCAGTGAGTGATAATAATTCTCCATTTGGCAGTTTTGGCAATGATCCTCAGGCTCCAGTATTTGGTGATCCAATGAGTGCTAATGATCCTCCATTTGCTGGTTTTGGTAATGATGCTCAAGTTCCAGCATTTGGTGAATCTCCATCCAGTAATGATTCTCCATTTGGTAGTTTTGGCAATGAAGTTCAAGCTCCAGCATTTGGTGAAGTTCCATCCAGTAATGATTCTCCATTTGGTAG
>CADAWZ010000057.1 GCA_902791745.1 uncultured bacterium | reverse complement strand
AAGGGTAAAGGTATTGGTGGTGTTATCGGTTCTATTCTTGGTGGAGTAGTTGGAACAATAGTTGCTCCTGGAATTGGTACACAAATCGGTGCAGCACTTGGTGGATTACTCGGTGGTGGAATCGGTGGAGCTGTTGGTGGTAGCATAGGTGAAAGCCAAGCAAGACACTATTTGGAACAGCAACGTGGATATTAATATCTAAAAATTAATAAACCTTCCATAAATTAAATTAATATTCTGAAGAAAAAAGAATCGTTATTAATATTATAAAGCGATTCTTTTTTTATTTAACAAAAAAACAGGAAAAAAGAACATACAGAAAAATAATAATATTAAAAGTTTTAAATATAGTGGAGGGAAAATGTCAGACGGTGATATATTAAAAGCAATAAAAAATACTGTAAATGTAGCTTCAAGTCTTATACTTCCAAAATCAAAAGAAGAAGATAAGCAACAACAAAATAATCAAAATAATGATTCTCAAAATTTTGATTCAGGACTTTATTTTCGTCTAAACAAAAGTGAATTTGTTGGGTTAAATCCTTATATAGATTTTTTTGAGCCACAAAAAATAAATAATTCTCTTTTTAAAACATTTAAAGAACTCGCACTATCAAAAGCAGAAAATCTTTTTTATAGAGGTTGTAGAATTCTTGTAACAGGTCAAAAAGAAAGTGCTTATAAATATTTTAAAAATGCACTTGAAAAAGATCCACAACTTGCAGATGCATATTTCATGCTTGGTATATTTGATAGAGAAGAAAAAAAATACAAAAGTTCTGTAGAAAATTTTAGAAAAGCTATGCTTTTACATGGAAATTTGGGAAAAACTATAAAACCAGCACTTCCAAGTTTTCGTTTAATAATGCCTGTAACCTCTAATCTATCATTTGCTTTTTATCCAGATTTAGTAGGTGCTTCGATAATGTTAGCACTTTCTTTAAGAGCTAATTCATCAGAAAATGCAGGAGATGAGTTAGAACAAATATGTGATCTCTTACCAGGAAATAATACTCTTATATTTATATTGTCCATAATTTTATATGAAGCTGGAAAAATAGAAAAAGCAATCAAAATCCTAAATAATACTAAATCTGATTCTCCTGATTCTGCTTTAAATTTTGTTATGTTGGCAAAGATACTTTCAGAAAATGGTCATGCAAATGAAGCTATAGAAATGTCCCAAAAATTTGTTAAATCAGATTCAATTGAATCTGATTTAAAGAAAGATTTGGATATAATTCTAAAAAATTGTGATGAAAGAGAAAAATGCAAATCTTCTACAGCTGAAGACTTACTTCTCTTTACACGACTTCAAATAAACACTCCTGTTCCAACAAAAACAAAAATAAAAATAAAAACAATACAAGAAAATGAAGAAGAAGTAAAAATTATACAATTTCTTCATTATCTTGCAGAAAATAAAAAATACAGATTATATGATGGAATAACGATAGGCAGAAAAGAATGTGATATTGATTTTGCTTGGGATAATGAAATACAAGACAAACATGCTGTTATAAATTTTAAAAATGGCAAATGGTATATAAAACCATTATCTGATAATGCAATAATATCTGTCAATGATTTTCAAATTTCAAAAAAAGCCTCTATTAATTTAGGAGATATAATAAAAATTGGAACAAGTGAATTTGAATTTAAACAGACAAAAAAGCGAGCAAAATAACAGTAGATATATTTATTTGGCACTTTCAAAATTAAAAACAAGTGAAATAAAAGCCTTAAATGAAATAAAAGAAACATATGGTGGTTTTTCACATCTTTTGGGATTATCTGTAGAAAAAATATGCTCAGATACTGGTTTAAAAAAGAAAATTGCTGAAAATATACTAACTATCCTTGAAGATTTTGATAAAAAAGGAGAGGAAGAAGAGAGTAAATTAAAAGATATCGGAGCTGATTTTATAACAATAGCTGATGAAGAATATCCACCATTACTTTCTGAATTAATAGATCCTCCAATTGTATTATATATAAAAGGAAAACTTCCAGATATTTCATCTCCTCGCATTGCTGTTGTTGGATCACGAAATGCAGATTCTTATGGTCTTGAAGCTGCATATAGAATTTCAAAAGGACTTGCTCAAGAAGGATGTTCTGTAATAAGTGGAATGGCAAGAGGAATTGATGGAGCTTCACATAGTGGTTGTCTTGCAGGAAATGGAAAAACAGTTGCTGTTTTAGGTTGTGGAATAGATGTAGTATATCCTCCTGAACATGCTTCACTTGCAAAAAAAATATGTAATAACGGAGCTATAATAACAGAATATCCTCTTGGCACAACTCCATTTAAATCCAATTTTCCAAAAAGAAATAGAATAATTGCAGGAATGAGTTTAGGAGTCCTCGTTGTTCAAGCTGATATAAGAAGTGGTTCTCTTTCCACAGCATCACAAGCTCTTGAATATGGTAGAGAAGTTATGGCTGTTCCAGGCTCTATTTTTAATCAACTAAGTATTGGAACACATGGACTTTTAAAAGACGGAGCTCATCCTGTGGAAAATGCCCTTGATGTTCTTAGATTCTTGAATTTAAAAGAACCACAACAAAATAAAAAAGAAGAAAAAACAAATTTAGAAGGACAATTAAAATTAATATATGATGCCACAGATGGATTTAAAACAACAAGCCAAATTGCTGAAGAATTGAGTTTGCCTGCTGGTGCATTACTTGCTGGACTTTCACATCTTGAATCTGAAGGTTATATAAAAAAATGCAATAATGGTATTTTCATTAAATTAATTAACTAAGCAGGAAAAAATAAATAAAGATAAAAATCATTTTGAAAATATCAATAAACATTTCTATGGAGAAAATTATATCGTGAAATATAAAGGTTTCATAATAGTTGAGTCACCTGCAAAAGCACGGACTTTAGAAAAATATGCAGGAAAAGAATATATAATAAAAGCATCTATGGGTCATATAATAGACCTTCCACGAAATAGAATTGGAATAGATATAAAAAACGATTTCAAGCCTAATTATGTTACAATACCTAACAAAGAAAAAGTAATAAAAGAATTAAAAGAAGGTCTTGAAAAAACAGATAAAATTTATCTTGCAACTGACCCTGATAGAGAAGGAGAAGCTATAGCTTGGCATATTGCGAGACTTTTAGAACTTCCAATGGATGAAGATATCAGAATAGAGCTCCATGAAATAACACCAGAAGCATTTGAAAATGCTTTGATTAATCCACGAAAAATAAACATCGAAAAAGTCAATGCTCAGCAAGCAAGAAGAATGCTTGATAGGCTTGTTGGATATAATTTAAGCCCAGTTCTTTGGAAAAAAGTTGCTCCTGGTCTTTCTGCTGGAAGAGTTCAATCAGTTGCAGTAAGACTAATTGTTGAAAGACAAAAAGAGATAGATGCATTTAAATCCGAGGAATATTGGACCATTGCTGTAAATGTTGAAACGCAAGGAATTGAATTTAAATCATCTTTAACATCTTATAAAAATAAAAAAATTAATATTAAAAATGAAGCAGAAGCAAATGAAATAAAGGAATATTTCAAAACTCATGATTTTGTTGTATCTTCCCCTCCAAAAACGAAAATAATAGCAAAAGAACCGCCACTTCCATATATAACAAGTACATTACAACAGGATGCTTCAAAAAGATTAAATTTTAAAGTTGTAAAAACAATGAGGATTGCCCAACAGCTATTTGAAGGTCTTGACATCGGAGAAGATGGACCAGTTGGTCTTATAACATATATGAGAACAGATTCTACAAGAATAGCAGATTCTGCAAGAGAAGAAGCAACAAAATTTATAAGCTCAAATTATGGTCAAGAATATGTAGGAAACAAAAAAGTTTATAAAAAGAAAAGTGGAGTTCAGGATGCCCATGAAGCAATAAGACCTACTGATGTAAAGAGAGATATGCAAGAGCTTAAAAAAGCTCTTACTCCTGAACAGTATAAATTGTATTCTCTTATAAGAGATAGATTTATAGCAAGTCAAATGAGTGCCTGTAAATCTCAAAATACATCACTTTCTATACAATGTGGAGACTATACTTTACATAGTCAAGGTTCAGAAGTTGTATTTGATGGATTCACCAAAATATATAATGAATTAAAAGAAGATAAGATTGAAAATGAAGAAACCTGCCGTCTTCCAAATGTAAAAGAGGGTGATAAACTAAATTTAAAATCAGTCGATCCCAAACAACATTTTACTCAACCTTCCCCACAATATACAGAAGCAAGCCTTGTAAAAGCCCTTGAAAAAAATGGGATAGGAAGACCAAGTACTTATGCTCCTATTGTTGAAACAATACAAAAGAGAGATTATGTTAAATTAGCTGAAAAAAAATTTTCTCCAACAAAATTGGGTAATGTTGTAACAGAACTACTTGTTCAAAATTTTAGCAATATTGTTGACATAAATTTCACAGCTGATATGGAAAACCAACTTGATGAGATAGAACTTGGAAAAGAGCAATATATAGATGTTCTTAAAAATTTTTATGAACCTTTTATCACGAATTTACATCAAGTTGAAAAAGATATAAAAAGAGTTGAAAGTGCAAGTATATCTGAAGAAACTGGAGAAATATGCGAAAAATGTGGAAGACCGATGATAATCAAACGAGGTCCTTATGGTAAATTTTTAGCATGCAGTGCATATCCAGAATGTAAAACAACAAAACCCTATCTTGAAAAAATAGGAGTTCCTTGTCCTCTTGGATGTGGTGGAAATGTAATTGTAAAAAAGAGTAAAAAAGGAATTTTCTATGGTTGTGATAGATATCCTGATTGCAATTTTAATTCTTGGAATCGCCCCACAGATAAAAAATGTAGTATTTGTGGCGGTGTTATGGTGATAAAATATACAAAATCGGGGAAGGGATACACTCAGTGTATCAATGGCTGTACAAAGAAAAAACAGGAAGAAGAGGCTGAAAATAGTGAGCAAAAATGAAGTATTGATTATTGGCGGAGGTCTTGCAGGTTGTGAAGCAGCTATGCAGATTGCCTCAAGAAAAATAAAAGCAAGAATCATTGAAATGCGTCCAAATAAAATGACACCAGTTCACAAAACAGGAAATCTTGCTGAATTGGTATGCAGTAATTCTTTAAAAAGTACAAATCCAGTAACTGCAAATGGAATATTACACCAAGAGATGAGAAAACTTGGAAGTGTTGTAATGAAAGCAGCAGATATCGCAAAAGTTCCTGCAGGTCAAGCTCTTGCTGTTGATAGAGAAGTAATGAGCAAACAAATTGAAGAGATGCTTCTTGCCACTGGATATGTAGAAATAGAGAGAAAAGAAATTACATCAATTCCTGAAGAAACCCCTTGTATCATAGCAACTGGACCAATGACATCAGATGAACTTGCCAAAAATTTATCTGATTTACTGGGTGGAGAATATCTTTATTTTTATGATGCTGTGGCCCCTATTATTTCTACAGAAAGTATAGATAAAAGTCTTAGCTTCAAGGCTTCAAGATATAATAAAGGTGAAGCAGAATATATCAACTGTCCACTTAATAAAGAAGAATATGATATATTTTATAATGAGCTTATAAATGCAGAACAAATACAAGATAGTCATGGATTTGAACAAGTATTTTTTGAAAGCTGTTTACCTATTGAAGAAATAGCTTCAAGAGGTTATGATACTTTGAGATATGGACCAATGAAACCCGTTGGACTAAGACATCCAAAAACAGGTAAAGAAAATTATGCAGTTGTTCAACTCCGCCAAGAAAATAAAGAAGCCACAATGTACAGTTTAGTTGGTTTTCAAACAAGACTAAAATGGGGTGAACAGAAAAGAGTATTTAGTTTAATACCTGCATTAAAAAATATGGAGATATTGCGTTATGGTGTCATGCACAGAAACATATTTATAAATGCTCCTTCTTCTCTTTCTCCTTCTGGTGAAACATTAGTAAAAAAAGGATTGTTTATTGCAGGTCAACTTTCTGGAGTTGAAGGTTATGTTGAGTCTTCTGCTTCAGGAATTATTTGTGGAATAAATGCAGTAAGATTTTTAAAAGGTGAAGAACTTATTGTTTTTCCACAAGAGACAGGAATTGGAAGCCTCATGAATTACATAACATCTGCAGATCCTGAAAATTTTCAGCCAATGAATATAAATATGGGACTTTTCCCATCAATAGAAAAAAGATTTCCAAGTAAAAAAGATAAAAATACCGCAATTGCTCAAAAAGCAGAATATTCTTTTGATGAATTTATAAAAAATATATAGTATAAAATAAATACATGTAAAAAATCTCTTTCATTAATGAAAGAGATTTTTCACATATATAAGATATTGCATATTTTTTTAAAAATAGTAAAATAGTATAATATGTTTTTATTAACTTGGTAATTAAATAATCGGTTTATTTCCAAATTAATGATAGAATTGAAAGGGACAAATGATGAAAAAAATGGAACTTCATGCAACAACAATTTTAGCAGTAGCAAAAGATGGAAAAGTAGCTTTAGGCAGTGATGGTCAGGTTACACTTGACAAAACAATAATGAAACACAAAACTAAAAAAGTTAGAAAGCTAAAAGGCGGAAAAGTTGTAGCTGGATTTGCAGGTAGTGCTGCAGATGGTTTAGCTCTTTTTGAAAAATTTGAGGGAAAACTTGAAGAATTTAGAGGAAATGTACTAAGAGCTTCTGTTGAATTAGCTAAAGAATGGAGAATGGACAAAGCAATGAGAAGACTTGAAGCAATATTAATCGTTGCTTCAAAAGAAAATTTGTTGTTAATCTCAGGAACAGGTGATGTAATTGAACCAGATGACAATGTACTTTCAACTGGTTCTGGTTCTCCTTATGCACAGGCAGCAGCAAAAGCTATGATGAAACACAGTCCAAATATGACAGCCGAAGAAATTGTAAGAGAAGGATTGACTATAGCTTCTGAAATAGATATTTATACAAATAACAATTTTACAATAGAAGTTTTGGAATAATGTAAAAAATATAGATAAAGTCAAAAAATCAATGTTTAGAATATTTTCTAAACATTGATTTTTATAAAGAGGGGTTAATTGTTATGACACCGATGTTAGAACAGTATTTCCGTTTAAAAAGTGAAGCACCTGGGTGTATTCTTTTTTTTAGATGCGGAGATTTTTATGAAACTTATGGGGAAGATGCACAAACCACAGCAAGGGAACTTGAAATAGTTGAAACATCGAAAGACTCAGGAAATGGAACCAAAATACCAATGGCAGGGGTTCCATATTTTGCTGTAGATAGCTATATCTATGCCCTTATAAATAAGGGATATAAAGTAGCTCTTGCAGATCAAATGGAAGATCCTAAAAAAGCCAAGGGATTAGTAAAGAGAGAAATAATAAAAATTTTAACAGCAGGAACTATAACAGATCCCCAAGCTCTTGACAGTGGAAAAAATAATTATCTCTGTTCAATATATGCAAAAAATGGAGTATATGCAACTGCTTTTTGTGATATTATGACAGGTGATTTTTTTGCCTCTGAAACTGATTTTGATGGAATAAAAGATGAATTGGAAAGGTTATCACCTTCTGAAGTTCTTGTTGATCCAATTTTCAAGGGAAATAACTCATTAATAGAGCATATGAAATCCCTTGAAATTCAATATTCATTTGTAGAAAATAAACATTCATTTAAAGAATGTCAAGAAATAATAACAAACAATTATCCAAAAGAAAAAATAATCGATTTTGAAATTCTATCTTCTGAAGCATGTACTATTACATGTGCTGTTATACTCTCTTACTTAATAGAAACGCAAAAAAATAACATGTTAATAGTCAAAAAACCAAGGCTGTATGTTAAGGGAGAATATGCAGTAATAGATGGAGTAAGTAAAAAAAATCTCGAACTTCTCGAAACTATGTCAGGAAGAGAAAAAAGAGGAACACTCCTTTGGGCTATTGACGAAGCAGAAACAGCAATGGGTAAAAGAATGTTAAGAAATTGGATAATACGCCCATTAATAAAGAAGAATCAAATAGAAGCGAGATTGGATGCTGTTGAATACTTAAAAAATTCTTATGAAACAACAGAAAAAATAAAAGAAATCCTCAAAAAAATACAAGATATAGAACGATTGATTTCAAAAGTTGTAATCGGAAGTGCAAATCCAAGAGATATGATTGCACTTGCTAATTCATTGATATTAATTCCTCTAATTTCATCTTTACTCTGTGAAACAGATTGTAAATTATTAAAATACCTCTCAAAAATGGCTGATGAATCAGAATTAGGAAATTTAATATTAAATCAAATAGATGAAAATCCGCCTTTAAGTGTTAGAGAAGGTGGAATATTTAGAAATGGAATTTACAATGATTTAGATGAATTAAGAACAATAAAGACAGAAGGAAAAACATTTATAACATCTCTCGAGGAAAGAGAAAAAGCAAAAACAGGTATTAAAAATTTAAGAATAGGTTTTAATCAAGTTTTTGGTTACTATATAGAAATATCTAAGGGACAGATAAAAAATAATAATATTCCTTCTGATTATATAAGAAAACAAACTACAGTAAATTCAGAACGATATATAAGTAATGAACTAAAAGAATATGAAGCAAAAGTCCTTGGTGCTGAAGAGAGAATAAAATCTATTGAATATGAGATGTTTAAAAATCTCATAAATGAAACAATAAAAAAGGCACAAAATATTCAAAATATAGCAGTAAATTTAGCTAAAATAGATGTACTTTGTGGTTTTGCTTCAATTTCTAATAAATATGGTTATTCAAGACCTGAAATTTCTGATTCATCAATACTCAATATAAAAAATGGAAGACATCCTGTTGTTGAACGAATAACTTCTTCTGGTTTTGTAAAAAATGACACATATCTCGATTTAAAAGATAGAATGTCAATAATAACTGGTCCTAATATGTCTGGAAAATCTACATATTTAAGACAGGCTGCATTGATAACAATAATGGCTCAAATGGGATGTTTTGTTCCTGCTGATTCAGCAATAATAGGAATAGCAGATAAATTTTTTACAAGAGTAGGGGCAACAGATGACTTGCATTTAGGTCAAAGTACATTTATGGTTGAAATGACAGAGACAGCAAATATATTAAACAATGCAACATCAAAATCACTCGTAATACTCGATGAAATAGGAAGAGGAACAAGTACATATGATGGAATAAGCATTGCCTATGCAGTCTGTAGACATTTGTATTCAAATATAAAAGCAAGAACACTTTTTGCTACTCATTTTTATGAATTGACTTCTTTAGCAGATATATTTTCAGGAATAAGCAATAGAAGAGTATCTGTTAAAGAATTAGATGATGAAGTTATTTTTCTTCACAGGATACTTGACGGAGCTTCAGATAAAAGTTATGGAATATATGTTGCTTCTCTTGCTGGTTTTCCTGAAGAAGTTCTTGAAATGGCAAAAAAAATATTGTCCGAATTAGAAAAAGACAAGTCAAAAATAAATAATAATTTATCTCAATCAATAAAAAGTGGAAAAACAAAGACATCACAGACAGACAATAAAATACAAATGACATTTTTTGGTGGTGTACAAAGTAATCCTAAACATGATGAAATAATAAGTGAATTAGCTAAAATAAATTTATCAGAAATTACACCTCTTGAAGCATTAAATCAAATAGCAAAATGGCAATCTAAAATTAAAAAATAGGGAATAGATCATGGGTTCAATTTTAAACTTTTTTACAGAGACGCTACAAGATCCTTTATTTTCAAGTCTGATCATTGTTGGATTAGGATTATTGGTCGGAGTTATAAAAATTAATGGCATAAACCTTGGAATAGCTGGAATTTTTATAGTTGGAATGGTATGTGGACTTTTTGGAATGACAACTCCAGATGATTTAACATTATTTGGTCTTTTAACTTTTATATATGTTATTGGAATACAAGGAGGTTCTGCATTTTTTAACTCAATGTCAAAAAAAGGATTGCCTTATCTATTTGTTACACTTGTTATGACAGGGATGAGTTCAATCGCTTGTATAATATTTGGAAAATTACTTGGAATGAATAACAATGACATTGTAGGTGTATACAATGGTGCTTTAAACAATTCAGCAGGTCTTGCTATTTTAATGGAAAATCCACAGTGGGGCAAAGCTCCTCTACCTTCTTATGGTTTAACCTTTCCAATTGGAGTTGTGGCAACTGTTATAGCTGTACAACTTATACCAAAACTTTTGAAAAAAAACATGCTTCAAGAATATCAAAAGATAAAAGAACAAGAACAATTAAATGAAAAGAAAATTTCAAGAGTTATGTCAAGTAAATTTATCGTAGAAAATGCAGATATAATAGGAAAAACATTAAAAGAACTTAATTTTAGTTCCAAAATAGGTGCAACTATCGAAGTTATAAAAAAACATGGAGAAGAAACTTTAACATTGCCAACTGCTGATACTGTTCTTGAAGAAAATGATATAATAAAAGTAAATGGTACAGAAGAATCACTAAAAGAATTTAGCAAAACAATAGGTAGAAAAACATTTGAAAGAATGTCAGATCCAAATATAACAAGTGCAAGAATTGTAATGACTAATCATACAATTCATCATAAAAAATTATATGAAACAGATATTCCCAAAAAGTCTATAATAGTTACAAAAGTAGAAAGAGCTGGAATATCATTTAGACCTTCTTATAATTTTGTACTCGAACTTGGTGATATTTTAATAGTAGTAGGAAGAAAAAAAGATGTAGAAAGAGCCGAAAAATATATTGGAAAAGCAGGTGTAACATCGCCAGGAGTAGATATAATCTCCCTTGCTTTAGGTTGTGCAATTGGAATAATGCTTGGAAAAATAAATATACCTATTCCATACTTGGGCACCTTTACTCTTGGAAGTGCAGGCGGAGCCTTATTTGTAGGACTTTTTTTAGGATATATGCACAGATTTGGAATATTTACAAATCAAATATCACAACAGGCAAAAAATGTGATCAAAGATATAGGAATTTCTATATTCCTTGCAGGTGTTGGAACTTCATCTGGTGCAGCATTAATTGGAATAGATACAAATGGAATGTCAAAAATGTTCATATTGTCATTTTTAATTTTAATAGTAACAATAAGTTCAGTATTTTATTATTCTTTTAAAATCGCAAAAATGGATTTTATAAAAAGTCTTGCATGTCTTTCTGGTATAATGTATCAATCTGCTGCAATTATCACTGTAAATACAGCTGTACATAGTGAAGAACCTACAGAATATTTTGCAACTTGTTATCCGCTTGCAACATTCGGAGTAATTATTTCAGCACAATTGGTTGCTCAAATATTATTGTTAATTGGATGAGATAGTTATTAGCCATTCACTCAAGACTGTTTTTTGCAAATTGATGTTTAATTTTTAGTTTCTCTCCGAGAAGAAGTGATTTCGTTTTCTATTTTATACCTAAAAAGTTTGTTCACTCACCTAAATAATTGCAACTTTGAAAAAAAATTGAGAGAGATAGCAGACAGAAGAGACTACAAAAAAGAAAATGGAGGAAAAATGACGATAAAAGACGCAGTTGCTGAGATTATAAGATTAAAGGGAAAAGATATATTCAAAGATAAGAAGATATTTTTTGCATTGCTTGGTGATTTGGCACCAGAATATCCAAAAGAGCTAAAGATCATAAGAAATAATTTTGATGAGGATATTTTCACATTATTTATTGATGAAAACAAAAAAAATAGCCATAAGGTTAGATTGTTTTATTCTTCACTTGATGATTTAGGAGTCTCTGAAGATAAAATTTATTTCTTTCTTGAATCTTTTGGAATTCCTCTTGGTTGGGAACAGGAGATATTGGATTTAAAAGCTGATTCTCCAATGCAAGTTCCAAATTACGAACAGCAATCTACCAAACAGTCTGTAAATGAAAATGTTACAGATATTTCACTTAGTGAAGATATTTTGAAACAATGGGGGTTTATTGACAAAAAATCAATACCAGCTGTTCTCAATATTCCTTCAACATATAAATCACCATTTGGTACAATAAGAATTACTAAGATAGATAAGGAAGTTTTTAAGGATTGTGATAAATTACAGTCAGTTACAATTCCTGATACTGTGACAGAAATAGGGGAGAGTACTTTTGAAAATTGTACTAAAAAAAAAAAAATAAATATTCCTGATAGTGTTATTGAGATTGGTAATAGTGCATTTGCAGGTTGTTCTTCTTTGATAACAGCAGTTATTCCAAATAAACTCACAAAGATATCAGAAGCTCTTTTTAGTAATTGTACATCTCTTGTGAATGTGACTATTCCCAATGGAGTTACAGAAATAGGAGATGTTGCTTTTGCAGATTGTGTGGCTTTGCCAAATATTCTTATTCCAAAAACAGTTACAAAAATAGGTATTTGCTCTTTTGCAAATTGTAAAATTCTTGACAGTATAATTATTCCAAATACAGTTACAGATATTTCTTTAAGAGCTTTTGTTGGTTGTGAAAAATTGCAACAGTTTACTTTGCCGACAAAATACGCAATTTTTAAAGATTTAAATAAAAATATTGATTGGAAATTGATTTTAGCTTTATCCAGTGCATTCCACTTGGCCGGATCA
>CADAWZ010000056.1 GCA_902791745.1 uncultured bacterium | reverse complement strand
ATAAATGTCAAAACATTGTTCAAAACATTGTTATTGTTATACTTTATTATTATAATAATTCCAGAAGTGATAAAAACACCACATATTAAGCATACAAAAAAATTTGTAAATATAGCCCCAAGTTTTGGATTATTTATAACTATTGTACCATCTTTTGAACGTAAAGTTAGAAGTAATCCTAAAATAAAAACACAAGTAACAAGTCCAATAAAAATAGAGCCTGTAATTAAATTTTTATTTTCATTATCTTTTGCTTCTAAAGATGTAAATATTGGAACTTTATAATTTCCCTTTTTGTCTTTATAAACATCTATTACTGTTTTGTCACCAATATTCATTGCTTTTTTTTCGTGGTAAAAATAGTTTTTTTCTATTAAATTGCTTTTATATTCAACATTATCTACAGTAAATTTTATAGAGTAATTATATCGTTCTCCTGTTTTGCTATCATTTTCATTAAAGATGTTTGTTGTTTCTATATCTGTAATTTCAACTTCAGTCTTGCGAATTTCGCTGGATGTAGCGTATTCGTTATATGCTATTTCGTTTGATAAAATAGAATAGCATGAGATAATTAAAATAGTAAAACAAATTAATGAGAATATAGAGTAAAATGCTATAGAAAGATTTTTGTTGATATTGTTTTCCTGTTTGTTTGTATTATTTGGATATAGTTCTATTTGCATTTTTATACATATCTTTTTATTTTCTATTTTTTTATTATAACAGATTTTTTTAGAAAAACAATAATTAAAAAAGGATATAATAAAAATAAATATAAAAAATAAAATGCTTGATTTTTTATATTTATTTTTACTAAAATTTTAATAATAGAAAATTATCTATATCATTATTTATACATAGTTTTTTATTAACCTTTTTTAATAAATTTAAAAAAATAAGGCAGGTCTATTATGGAACAAAAACGAAAATTTATTTTGATTTCCAATCAAGTTCGTTTTGGATATGGTTTTTATTATGAAGATGACAAAATAATATATTTTGCATTTCATGGAGTTCCTTCAAGAAATGATGATTTTTTTACAAATGTAGAAATAACAGAAGAAGAATTTGATAAAATATCAAGAGAATATCCTAAACAAATAGATGCAAACAGAAAAGAAGCAAAGATATTTAGGGATAAGTATGTTGAAGGGCATAGAGTTATTTTAGAAGGTTGGACTAGATTGTTATAATATTTTATTATATTTTTTTAGAAAGGTAAAAATGTGATGATATATACAAATTGTTATATAGAAAATGATCCTGAACTTAAGGATATTGTTGTTGAAGATGGCAAATTTAAAGAGATCATTCCACATAAAGAATATTCTTCTGAGATTGAAACAGTTGATTTAAAAGAAAAGTTGGTTATTCCTCCATTTGTGGAAAGTCATATACATCTTGATGCGACTCACACAGCTGAAAAATTTCTTTTTTTACACTCCTCTTCAGGTTCGTTATTTGATGGAATTTCTAATTGGGCAAAAATAAAAGCTGAACTTACAGAAGAGAGTATATATCAAAATGCACTTACAGCAGTAAAGCAGGAAGTCAGTCATGGAGTTCAATATATTCGTACTCATGTTGATACTGATTCTGTAAACAATAAAGCAATAAAAGCGTTGTTAAAATTAAAAGAGGACTTAAAAGAGTTCGTAACAATTCAGTTGATAGCATTTCCACAGGACGGAATAAAAAGTCATGCAGGTGCTGAGGAAAAAATGAAAGAAGCCTGTAAATTAGGGGTTGATGGAATAGGTGCAATTCCACATTATGAATATTCTCATGAATATGCTGTTTCTTCTCTTGATTTTGCAACTTCTTTGGCAGCTGAAAATGGATTGCTTGTAGATGTACATTGTGATGAGACAGATGATCCTTCTTCTGTTGGTCTTGAAACACTTGCAGTAAAAGCCATTGAATATTCACTTTTTGATCGTGTAACAGCAAGTCATACAACAGCAATGCATTCATATAGCGATGCTTATATGGGAAGACGCATGCATAGTTTTATCGACAGCAGAATTAATTTTGTTGCAAATCCACTTGTAAATGTAAGTCTTCAGGGCAAATTTGATACATTCCCAAAAAGAAGAGGGATAACTCGTGTAAAAGAATTACTCAAAAATGGGCTCAATGTTTCATTTGGTCACGATGATATTCAGGACCCTTGGTATCCAATAGGAGACGGAAATCTTCTTGAAGTCCTTTCTATGGGATTGCATTTGACACACATGTTATCGCATGAAGAAGTGATGAATGCTTATAAATTAATAACATATAATGGAGCAAAAACACTTCATATTAGCGATAACTATGGAATTAAAGAAGGAAATCCTGCAAACTTCATAGTTTTAGATGCTGACAATTTCTATAATGTTATGATAAATAAATCTGTCGTTTTGTATTCTGTCAGAAATGGAAAAATTTTAGCAAAAACGAAACCTGCTGATATAAAAGTAAATTTATAAATTTTCGTTAAATAAAAAGAAGCTCTTGAATGTTAAGGGCTTCTTTTTTTATGTGATAATTTTATCAATTTTCATAATCTTCTTTAGCAGTGACTCTAAAATTTTTAGGAGGTTGTAAATTACTTGTCCAAGTAACTATCAGCCATATTAAGGTGAATATTATTGCTTCTTTATTATATATTAGTATATCAAAACCAAATATAGAAGCAATAATAAAGGCACAAATTGTAGCTAATAATCTACTTAAAAATCCAAGTTCTCTTCTTTCTATTTTTTGTCCTGTTTCTGGATTTATCCACATAGAATCTATAATAATATAATGTTTGTCTTTATATGTATACATACTTGGAATGGTATAAGAAAAATAATATGGTTTTATATATCCTATCTCGTAAAGCTGTATTCTTACTGTATCATCTAAATATACATGCACATAGTCAGATTCTTTTGAAGTATCTTTTTGCAGATTTATTTTTTTAGCTAAATCTTTTTTCCAGATTATTGCTTCTTTATTTTTTTGTTCGATTTTATCTTTATTTAATTCTAACATTTTTTACATTCATAAATATTTTTTAATTATTTGCGTTTATGGCAAATTTCATCTTTTGTAAATTTTCTATAATTTTATCAGAAACTTTGTTAATTTGATCTATTTTATCTTTTGTATAGTCGTTTTCCCAAAAATCTTCCATTGCATTTATAAAAGCAACACCTACAGAGAATAATAACATTGTTTCAAAGTTTGTACTATTATTTTTAATTTCATTTTGTATTGCTTCTATTATTTCTTCGTTTGTATTTTTTTTCATTGAATTTTCTATATTTTCAATTTTCTTTTTCTGTGTAAATGGCAAGAGGAACCATTCAATATTGTCAAGTGTAGATAAACTATTTTTTCCATGCATTCCATCGACAATGAATTTTACTATTGGATCTGAAACATGTTCTAAAAGATTCCCAAATTCTTTTAAATTTGATTTGCCAGTCAATCTATTTACAACAATATTTCCTAAATCTTTTAATATCTTGTCTTTTGAACCTGCAAAATTATTTTTCAAGTCTTGTAATACATTTTTAAATTTGGCTTCACTATCCAATCCGCTTTTAGTTATGATTGATTGTATATCATCATCACTAAATTTTGTATTATAGACATTTGCAATATTTTTTAATAACTTTTTAGTATTTAGATTTGTTACAAATATATTTACAAACCAAACTTTGCCCCATGTATTTTTTCTAAATCCTTGGCAGAATTCAGATAATTTTTCAATGGCAATTTTTCTTTTTGCTTCTTTATCTATTTGTTGTGCTGCGATGAATCCATCTTTTATATATTCAGGTACTTTATTTACAGTTACATCAACTAACTTTTCTAATCCCTTCTGTGGAACTGTTAATTTCTGCCCCATTATTTTTAATGTCCATTCCTGAGCTACAACTTGTATAATGTCTATATCGTCTATTTCATTTTCTTTATTTATCTTTTTTATGAGATCCTCAAATTCATTACATTCTTCTTCATTATAGGCTTGAGTTAGAATTATAAAAAATGGGACTTTGTTGTTTTTGTGTAAATTTTTTATAAGTTCTATTTCTGCAGTTTGATAACGCTTACTTCCTGCATTAACACAATACCAAATTGCATGAATTACATCTGTTGTGGATTTACTTGCTTTTTCTATTATTTTATCTTTTATTGATTGGATAGTTTTAGTAGTTCTTTCGTTATCTATTTCAAGTCCAACTGTATCCCAAATACAGATAAAATCATTTTTATATTCTTGAATTCCATCAGTTACAGGTAAACCAATACCTGTTTTTGCTATTTCTTCACCAAAAACAGCATTTATCAATGTACTTTTTCCTACACCAGTACCACCTGCTATAATAATGTTTGGAATCTGCTTGTCTTCTTTAATTTCTATAGGAGCATATTCAATAATATCCAAGTCTTCGTTATCTAATTTAGCCATAATTATCTTTCCTTTTTAATTTCTTTAGTTCTGTTTCAATTGATTTAAAATATATTTATTCATTTTATATGCCAAATAATTTGTAACATAATTTTCTCTAAAGCCAAATAATGGGATTTCGACTTCAGTTTCTTTGTCATAAAAAAATATTTGTCCTGTATATTCTTTTACAAAAAACCTTGTATTTTGAGATAAAATTTTTTCTGTTATTTTATTTTCTTCTTAATTATTTAATAATTACACAAAATATATAATTTTTCCTATAATATGATTTTAAAAAAAAGGAAAAAATTTCATTTTAAAGAAATTCTTATAATTTATTAAATAAATAATAAAATGTGAAAAAAATAACAATTTTAATTTATATATAAAAATACTTTAGAAAGTTATGGATAAAAAAAATGAAACAAAAAAAGACAGTAACTGAAATTTTCAAAGAAAAAACAAGAAATCCAAATAGAATAAGAAGTTCGGATGTTATAAAAAATATTTTTACAGACATCGCTTACTTCAAAGCTAAAGATTATGCAATAATTAGTGGAACTGGTTACATTAACAAGAAAAAGGTTATATTTATTGGTCAAGAAAAACCAAAGGGAAATGATTTAGCTTATGCAAGCAAAGTCAATTTTGGAATGGTAAAACCTATTGGTTATAGACATGTCATTGAGATCCTTGAATATGCAGAAAAAAATAATTTGCCAGTAGTTACATTTGTTGACACACCAGGTGCAGATCCAAGTTCTGATTCGGCCAAAAATCTTCAATCTTGGTCAATATCTGATTGTATAAGTAAATTCTGCACAGTAAAGACCCCTACTGTTTCCCTTGTTCTTGGTGAAGGTGGTTCTGGTGGTGCATTGGCTCTTCAAGTTACAGATAGAAGACTTATAATGGAAGATGCAATGTATTATGTAATTGCTCCTGAAAGTTGTGGTTCTATTATTTTTAGAGACAATACAAAAATAGAAGAGTCTTTGAATCTCATTAGACCTACAAGTAAAGATATGCTTTATTATGGAATTTGCGATGAAATCGTAAAAGAACCTGAAGATATTTCTGATTATGAAGGTTATGTAAAATCCATAAAATCAGCTATAACTAAAGCTGTTGCAGATGTACTCAAAACAGATGTTGAAAGACTTCTTGAAAGAAGAAGAAGAAGAGTTCTTAGCTACGGTGTTTATAAAAAACAGGGATTTTTTGCACAGGTTGTTGATTTCTTCCATAAAGATGAAACTTCACAAGTGAGCAGAAAATCAAGAGCTAAAATCATCAATGCAGATGAATTGTCAAATTCTTTAGAGCGTGCATATTTTGAAAGTAAAAATATGGATTTAAGCAAACCTCATGTCATCTGTGAGAAGAAAGACGGAAGAGGCTGTGGCGGTTATGTTCCACTTGATGAATATCAAAAGAACTATAAATCTTGTCCAATTTGTGGAAAAGGTGAGACATTGATGTCAGATGAATGGACAGATATTTTATGTGATAGTCATACATTTACAGAATTTAACAATAAGATCACAGCAAAAGAGCTTTTAAACAAAGAAGACCTTACAGAGTCGTATCTCGAAGCATTGGAAGCTGCAGAGGTAAAAAGCGGTTGTGGTGAATCCCTCACAACTGGAATTGCAAAAATCAACAATTACAGAGCTGTTTTAGCAATATCTAACTTCAATTTCTTTGGCGGTTCGATGGGTTCTGCAATGGGTGAAAAATTCTACAGAGCCGTTCAATTCTGTATTTCGAGAAAATTGCCTTTAATTGGAATTTGTGCTTCTGGTGGTGCAAGAATGCAGGAAGGAACTGTTTCACTTGTTCAAATGGCAAAAACAAATATGGCAGTATCTTTATTAAAAGAAGCAGGCCTACCATTTATTTCAATAATGACTCACCCAAGTACCGGCGGTGCTTTGGCAAGTTTTGCAACACAAGGAACAATAAACATTGGTGAAAAAAATGCTCTTGTATGTTTTGCTGGTCCTCGTGTAACACAACTTGCAGGAATTAAAGTAGAGCCAGAAGTAACAATTTCAGATTTTGTTTATACAATAAATGGAGTTGATGAAATAATAACAAGAACCAATGTAAAAAAGATTGTTACAAAATATTTAAAATTTTTCTATGAAACAGTAAAAGCTATAAAGTAAAAAAATAACTGGAGATAATCTGATATTATGACCAGAACTATTGTAACTGGAGGAGCTGGTTTTATAGGTTCACATCTATGTAGAGCTTTGCTCGATAAAGGCTATGAAGTTATATGCATTGACAACTTATATACAGGCTCAAAAGAAAATATTGCAGACTTATTACAAAATTCAAATTTTGAATTTATAAAACATGATATAACTGATTCAATAATAATAAATGCGGAGCAGATATACAACCTTGCTTGTCCCGCTTCGCCTGTTCATTACCAAAATCAACCTATACAGACAATAAAAACATCTACAATAGGTGTTTGGAATATGTTAAATTTAGCAAAAAAGACAAAGGCTCGTTTTCTTCAAGCCTCTACTTCAGAAGTATATGGTGATCCTTCTGTTCACCCACAAAAGGAGAGTTATTGGGGAAATGTAAATCCAATAGGTATAAGAGCTTGTTATGATGAAGGTAAAAGACTTGCGGAATGTCTATGCATGGAATTTGATAGACAACATGAAGCAGAAATTAGAGTTATAAGGATATTCAATACTTATGGTCCTAATATGGCATTAAATGACGGAAGAGTTATTTCTAATTTTCTTGTTCAAGCAATAAAAGGTGAGCCAATAACTATTTATGGAGATGGTTCACAAACTCGCAGTTTTCAGTATGTGTCAGACCTTGTAAATGGTATGATAAAGATGATGGAACAAGATGATTTTGTCGGACCTGTAAATTTAGGAAATCCAGGAGAATTTACAATCAAAGAGCTTGCAGAAAAAGTTATAAAAGTTTGTAATTCAAAATCTGAAATAATATATAAACCATTGCCCAATGACGATCCACGAAAAAGAAAGCCTGACATTAGTTTAGCAAAAGAAAAACTCGATTGGGAACCAATAATCCCACTTGATGAAGGTATAATAAAAACGAGAGATTATTTTATTGAAAGACTAAAAAAAGAAAAATAAGTGTTATTTGTAAATTGAAAATATCTTCGGAGGAAATATGACTAAAGCAAAAAAACCTATAGATAAGCTATGGGAAAAAGTAGAAGAAAGAAGAAAAAGAGATAAGAATACTTTCTTTAAAACAATGGCAGAACATCTCGAATATAGTTTAGCAATTCATGAAAGAATTGCTCACAAGAGAGATTTTTATTCATCCTCTGCCCTATCTGTCAGAGATTACCTTGTTGAAAATGGAAATGATGTAAATTACATTACATACAAAAATAATGTCAAGCGTGTATATTATATGTCAATGGAATACCTAATGGGTAGAGCTATGGGCAATTCTATGATAAACCTCGGAATTTATCCAATGGTCAAAGAAGTATTTGACGATTTGGGTATTGATATGGATGCACTTTTGGAAAATGAATCTGATGCAGGGCTTGGAAATGGTGGTTTAGGTCGTCTTGCTGCTTGTTTTATGGATTCAATGGCAACACTTGGAATCCCATGTTTCGGATATGGTCTAAGATATGAATATGGTATTTTCACACAAAAAATTAAAAATGGGTATCAAGTAGAATCTCCTGATGAGTGGTTAAAATATGACAACCTTTGGGAAATAAGCAAACCTGAAATTTCTTATGAAATAGGAATCAATGGAAAAGTAAATGAATATATGGATGGCGACGGTAGAATTTATTATGAATGGGTTGACAGACAGGAAGTCGTTGCAGTTCCACATGATATGCTTATCCCTGGTTACAAAAATGATGTAGCAAATAATTTGAGATTGTGGACAGCAAAGGCAAAACATGAATTTGACCTTGAAGCGTTCAATGAGGGCTTTTATTTAAAGGCTGTTGAACAACAAGGTCTTGCAGAGACAATATCAAAAGTTTTGTATCCAAACGATAATTCTTACAGAGGCAAATTACTTCGTTTAACACAGGAGTATTTCTTCGTATCTGCAACAATTCAAGACATTATAGCAAGACATCTTGCCGTAAATCCAAATCTTGACAATTTAAGTGAAAAAGCAGCTATTCAATTAAATGATACTCACCCAGCACTTGCAATTCCTGAGTTAATGCGTTTGTTGATAGATAAATATGGCTATGGTTGGGACAAAGCATGGGATATTACAAAAAATACATTTGCATATACAAACCATACTGTTATGCCTGAAGCAATGGAAAAATGGTCCGTTTCAATGCTTGGTACTCTCCTACCTCGTCATTTACAGATTATATATGAAATAAATAGAAGATTCCTTGATGAAGTTTCAAGACTTTATCCAGGTAACAATGAAAAACTTCGCAAGATGTCATTAATCGAAGAAGGTGGAGAAAAATCTGTAAGGATGGCAAATCTCGCTGTAGTAGGTAGCCATAAAGTAAATGGCGTTGCAGCTCTCCATTCAAAGATTTTGAAAGAAAGTCTTTTCAGAGATTTTGCTGAAATTGAACCAGATAAATTCATAAATAAAACAAATGGAATAACACCTCGTAGATGGTTATTGATGAGCAATCCAGAATTGTCAGAACTCATCACAGAAAAAATCGGTGAAGATTGGGTTACAAATTTAGATGAACTCAAAAAGATTTTGAAATTTAAGAAAGACAAAAAATTTGTCAAGAAATGGGCTGAAATCAAGAAAAATAACAAAAAACGCCTTGCAAAATATATCTTCAAAACAACAGGTGTTAAAGTCAATGAAAATTCTATGTTTGATATTCAGGTAAAGAGAATCCATGAATACAAGAGACAACTTCTAAATGTACTTCATATAATCACTCTTTACAATGAAATAAAAGAGAATCCAGACGCCGACATTGTACCAAGAACAATTATTTTCTCAGGAAAATCAGCAGCTGGTTATCATCAAGCAAAATTGATAATCAAGTTGATTAACTCAATAGCAGATGTTGTAAACAACGATCCAGACATAGGCGATAAATTGAAAGTTGTATTCTTGGAAAATTATTCAGTGTCTCTTGCAGAATTGATTATTCCTGCAGCTGACCTCTCAGAACAGATTTCTACAGCAGGAACAGAGGCATCAGGTACTGGAAATATGAAACTTTCTTTAAATGGTGCTTTGACAATAGGAACACTCGATGGTGCAAATATTGAAATTAAAGAAGAAGTTGGAGATGAAAATATATTTATCTTTGGACTTACAGCAAAAGAAGTTGATCAAGTAAAAGCACATGGTTTCAATCCAATGGAAGAAGTACAACATAATCCAAGATTGAAAAAATGCCTTGATATGATAGCAAGTGGTTATTTCTCAAAAGGTGATAGAGAGATATTCAAACCAATTATTGGCTCTCTCCTATATGCTGGTGACAAATATCTATTGACACTTGACTATAATTCTTATATAGCCTGCCAAAAAGAGGTTTCAAAAGAATTTAGAAATCAAGAAAAATGGGTTGAAAAATCAATTATCAACTCAGCAAATATGGGCAAATTCTCAAGTGATAGAACAATCCTTGAATATGCAAACGAAATTTGGCATGTTGATTCGATTACAGAACTAATCAAAGAACATAAGAAAAATAAAACAATAAAGTAAATAACAATAAAATACTAATACTAAGGGGTTGGGAAAAATTTTGACTTTTTTCACAACCCCTTTTTTTTCTAACTGAAAAATGTTAAAATAAGAATTTTACAAAAAGATTAAATAAATTTTAAAATTGAAAATATTTTCTTGTTCTTTTAGTTCTTATAATCTTATTTTTTTTATTAATCTATAAATTTGTGGTGAAGATAAAAACAGAACCTAACTAAAAAAAATAAAAACTATTATTATATTACAAAATAAGTTCATTAAATATAAGATATTCTCAAAGACACAATGGAATCACAAAAACTTTTACATTTTATAAATATTTAGAAATCTCAAGAACTAAAATATATAATATCCCCCATTTTATTATTTTAACATACTTCCCATAACTGATGAAATAAAGCCTAAATAAAGGGTATTACATTTTTTAGATAAAATTTAGTTATTTAATAACATCAAAATATTTAATCTCAAAAATTTTATTAGTTCCATTTTTTACTAAAAAATATGAACTTGCACTTGTTTTTGAAATCTGATTAGAATTTATTTTACAAGGAATATTATAAATATAAATCTTATTAAATTCTTTCTCAAAAAACTTACTCAATCCATTTTTTGAAACATTTTCCAATAAACAAGAATAGCTAATAAAACAAATAATCCCCTTATATTTTCCTAAAGTAACAATTATAGGAGTAGTAAACCCAAAATTCTGAGAATTTCCAAATGTACATGCATGAGAAATCATTATTGTCATAAAACTACCTGATCCAATAAAAGGATCTAATATCTTGATTTTCTTATCTGCAAGTGATTTTCCAAACTCTTCTTGCAAAATATCATCAAGAGATTTAATCATAAAATCAAGTGATTCTATAGGTCTATAGACTATTTCATTATCTTCATGCATGTCTGGGAATACAAAATTACTCCACAAATAATTTTCAGCACTCTTTTCTTTATAAGTTTTTTCATAAGAAAACCATTTTTTTATGAAAATTTCAAAAGTGAAATCTTTTTTACTTTGTTGCTTATTCACTTCAAAATTCATATAGTATTCCTTTTATTTTTTGTTATTATTTTATTCAAATTCTATTTTTGCGAGTATCCCAATCTAAATCTGTAAAATTACTGAATGGATCTTTATTTTGATTTTTATCTGAATAAATTTCAAATTGTTTTTTTGACTTAGTTAAATTTATTTTTTTACTTTCATAATTTGAAATTTTTATTTTTTTGGTATTCCAAGAATTGGAATTAGCTTTTTTAATAGCAAAAGGATTGCCAAACCATTCATTCCTTATTTTCCACAAAGTATATAATATTATATAAAAATAAACAGCCTCTTTACACGAAAAAATATTTAAGAATCTTATCAATAAAAAAGGTTTTTCATATATTTCTTTAAAATATTCTGCAAGAGATAATCCTTCTTTATCCAATTCTAATTCATGAATTAGTGAATAATCATTAAGGTCTACCGTTGAATACCAGAATGTAATTAATCCCCACATAAATATCCCGACAAGTAACCATTCAAAAGTATTTAAAATTTTTTCTTTTGTATCTTCTTTAAAATGAAATTTTTTCATTTTTTTCCCTTTTCTACAAAAAATGAAAAATTGTTTTTTGTGAAGTTATTTTTATCTAAATATATCATTTCACTCTTAATTTTCACATAAGTAATTATAATCAATAGATATTTTTTACATCTTAATTGAATTTTTCTTGAACATCTAAAATCCTATTAAATTCATCTTTTAAATAATTAGCAGGTTCACTCATTTTATAACATAAACCAGTATCAAATTCATAATCTTTACTTTTGTCTTTCATTATAATAAAAACATCCAAATATAACTCTGGTGATACAGTAACACTTCCTCTTCTTCTATATCCACTACCATGTCTATAACTTTTTATAGTCCATCTTGTTACACTTCTACAATCACAATAATCAATTTGTTCTTTTGGTATGAAATATTTGCCAAACAATGTTTTAACAGTAATTCCACTTGAATTTACTATAACTGTTGAATATTTCATTAATGCTGGTGGAAGAAAAGAAAGAGGAATCAAAACCAAAGATAACCAAAACAAAAATTGATTATTAAGAATAGTCTCGGATATGAAACGAAATCCGAAATAAACAGCCCCAAAAGCTAATATGGGTAATATAATAGTCGATAGTTTAGCTCCAAGAGTAAATTTTCCTCCATTTAAAAGACGAGATATTTTTATTTCATTTTCAGTAATGCTCCATGATTTACCTATACCTTCAAAATAATATGCCATTTCATTTGGATTATATACAGGTCTAATAGGTGCAGGCTCATTAAATGATTGAGGGATATCTTGATAATTAAGTGTCGGGTCTGAATAATTATTATTACTTTGTCCAATTTTGATAATATTTATTTTGATTAGCTTCATGATTTACATTTTGTGAAACTATATCATCTCCACCACAAGAAGGGCAAATATAAAAATTTTTTTGTGCTTCATATCCACAAGTTTTACATATCATTTTTTATTTTCTCCTACCTATTTTTTATAAATATTTCTATAAATTTTAGTGAATTCCTTATTTTGGCTATTTTTTTATTTTAAAAGAAGAAGGAAGAATTATTGTTTATTATATACTAAAAAAATAAAAAAAGCTCTTTCTATAAATTAACTCGTTTTTCACTAAAGCGAGCATTGTATGAAAGAGCTCCTAATTTTTATGTGATTTTTTCACAGAAATCCTAAATGTTCATTAAATTTATCGATTAAATAATCAACATCAATTTTATCCTTATAGCATAAACCAGTATCTATATCTATTTTATGAAAAACATTTTTGTCTTTCATTATAATAAAAACATCATAAAGTGTCTGTGTTCCATATCTTCCTTTTTTTCTTTTTACAGTTCTACAAACTAAAGAATCAATTTTTTCTCTTGGTATAAAATATTCTTTAAAAATTGTTTTTATAAAAATTCCACTTGTATTCACTCTAAATATGCTATAAGTCAAAATTTGGGAACAGGTTATCATTAAAACTAATAATATAATAAAAAAATCAGAAATATCAAAAAATATAATAGCAATAAAAAGTAAAGCAATTATTATTCCAACTGCAATTGAAGACCAAATAGAAAATTCTCCACCATTTACAAAACGAGTCATTTTTAATTCATTTTGATTGATTTCAAAAGAACAACCGAAACCCTTGATTATATTGGTTGTTTTGATTATATTGGTTGTTTTGATTATATTGGTTGTTTTGATTATATTGGTTGTTTTGATTATATTGGTTGTTTTGATTATACTGGTTGTTTTGATTATATTGGTTATTTTGATTATATTGCTTAACTTGTTGAAAAGGATCCTGATTATATTGATTTGAATTTGTAAATGAATTTTGATTTTGTGAACTTATTTTGTCTCCACAGTAAGGGCATACCGAAAAAAATTCGCTGGATTCGTATCCGCAGACTTTACATATCATTTTTGGGGGTTCCTTTGTTTTTTTATAAATATTTCTATAAATTTTAATGAATTCCTTATTTTTGTTATTTTAAAGATAAATAATTTATTTTATCAAAAAATTAAATAAAAATAAGATATGTAGTGAAAATTTTTAAAAGAGCTTTTTAATGGTTATTATATAATAATTTCTTATAGAAAACCTAAACGCTCATTGAACATATCTATTAAATAATCGACATGTATTTTATTTTTGTAACATAAACCAGTGTCCAAATTTAATTTATTAGAAACACTTTTATCTTTCATTACAATAAAAACATCATAAAATGATTCTCTTCCATATCTTCCCTTGCTTCTTGTTACAGTTCTACAAACAAGAGAATCAATTTTTTCTCTTGGTAAAAAATATTCCTTTAAAATTGTTTTTATAGTAATTCCTGTTGAATTTACTCTAATTTTAGCATTAGTTAAAAACAGTGATGATCCAACTAAAAAAATGAATAATACAATAATAAAAAATGGACTAAAATCAGAAAGTAACGGACCAAAAAATGGAAGAAATACTGGAGCAAAACCAACTAAAAATACTCCTAAAACTATTGCAATTATTGACCAAAAAACAAAATCTCCACCATTTAAATTACGGCTCATATATAAATCATTTTGAGTGACTTCAAAAGTACATCCAAAACCTTTAAAATTATCTGGCATATTTGAACCATAAACTTTATGATGGCGAGCAACAGGGACAGGTCTATAAGATTGATTTTGATAATTATTTGTTTGTGCTGAATTATAGTTATTATACTGATTAGCTTGGTTATATTGATTATTTGGTTGTGGATTTGGCTTTGTAAATGGTGTTTGATACTGTGAAGGATCATATTGATTATTTTGGTTAAAAGGGTCTTGATTATATTGATTTTGGTTTGTAAAAGAAGCTTGATTTTGTGAATTTATTTCTTCTCCACAGTAAGGGCATATTGAAAAATTTTCGTTGGATTCGTATCCGCAGACTTTACATATCATTTTTTTCTATCCTATCTATTTTTTTTTATTCTATCATATTTTCTTAAAAAAAGCAATAAAAAACAAAGGATAATTAATATAAGTATTATAAATAATTATTTATAATACTTGAATTAAACTTATAAAATTATGAAAGAAATAAAATTTAAAGATGTAAAGCCCCCATGGGGACTGGATAAAAATATAATAGATGAAAATTCGGATTCAAATAAATTTATAATAAACGAACCCATTGGAAGTAACTTTTTCCCAAAACATCGACCTACTACTTTTAGAATAATATTGGCAATTTTAATAGGAGTTGCAAGTTTTTATTTTTTTACTTTGATGGGCGAAATTTTATATAAAATCCTTAAAATAAATCACTGTCTTTCAATATTAATTCTTTGGATGTTACTTTTTTTTGTAGTTTATATTGTTAGTAAATTTACAAGTAATAAAACTCAACTTACTTTTTCTATAAATGGAATAGATGTGCATTCGAGGAGTGGATCATTATTTATTCCAAAAGATAATGTAGAAAATGTTTTTGTAAAAGAAACACAAAATGTAAAATATAAAAATAAAAATATCCAATATGATGTTTCAGTGAAATGTAAGCAACCTGAATATATTCAATATGACATTATTATAAAATTTAAGCAACCTTTACATAATCCTTACTTGAAAGAAGATAAAATTGAAATAAAACTATTACAAGAATTTAAGATTAAAAGCTATTTTTTTTATATTCCTGATTTAAAATATAAAGATATAGAAAATACAAGAAATTTTACATATTACATAGTTCAAGAAATAAAAAGAGCTTTAGATTTAATAAAAGAGAATAAGGAGAAAAAAAATGATATGTAAAGTCTGTGGATACGAATCCAGCGAAATTTTTTAGGTTCTTATTCTGTGGAAAAGAAAATTCTTCTTGGGAGTGTGAAAAATTTTGAGTATGTGTAGAAATTTCTGTAAATTTAAAAATGAGCATTTAGTTTTCTGTGTAATACAGCGAACTGAATAGAGCGAAGCGGAGTTGAAGTTAGCGTATTATACAGAA
>CADAWZ010000055.1 GCA_902791745.1 uncultured bacterium | reverse complement strand
CAATCTCTGGCAAATTTTCTTCCATATATTTTTTCTCCTCTGTATTTATTATACTAAAATCTAAGTGAAAAATCAAACATTATTTTTATTTTGTAATTCTATTGTATTTGTTAATTGTTACAATTTATAGCTTAATATTATTAAGAAAAATAATTTTTTGTTAATTTTTTATTAGGGTATGTTGGTAAACTATCCAATAGCCAATTTTGCGACGCTGTATATGTAAATTAAGGGTGCTGTGAAAAAAACTATTTTTGTTTTTCACAGCCACTATTTTTTTGTAAAGGTATTATATATGTTTTCTTGAAATATCATAAAAATATTCAAACAAAGGATATTAACATGAGCAGAAAAAAAGTGTAAAGCCTATAGTTGATGAAGATAAAATACAAGTAAAAATAGATGCTCACAATACAATATATTTTTTTATTCTTTTTTATATTTTTATGTACTATATAAACAAAGAAGCATGCGATAATAAATTCACTTACAAGCCAATGCGTGAGAGATAATAATAAAAAAATGAGGTGTAAAAGAAATAATCTTTACACCCCATTTTTATGCTAATATTTTATCTGTTATATCTCTCTTTAAATTCTGTTTTTGAAGGGAATCTTGTCATTATAACAGCTTCTTCTGAAAGAAGGATTCTATCACCAGGTTTTAATTGGTCTTTTTGTTTTTCTGTATTTTTGCTACCTAAAATAAAGACTTCTGCTCTTGTTCCAGGGGCTGTATGTTTCTTTGAAACATAGGCTAAACCAACCTGCCAACCATTTATGATAACAGAACTTGTAACATAGCCCATTGTCTCTCCTCTTTTGCTTACAAGTACAGAACCGTGTTTAATTGGTCTTGCATTTTTGTTTACAAGAGAGAATCTTACAAGCTCCATTTTTCTTGTCTTTTCAGCTTCGAGCAATGCTCTTCTTCCAACAAAGAATGGTTTATGGAATTTTACAAATGGGGCATATCCTGCTTCATTTGGAGATATATCATAATCTCCTGCTAATTCATGACCATAGAGTGGAAGACCTGCCTCTGTTCTTGCAGAATCTCTACAACCCAAACCACATGGTTTAACTCCAAAGTCTTTTCCAACTTCAAGAATCAAATCCCACATTTTGAGAGAATCATTTGGATTTAGATAGAGTTCATAACCATTTTCTTCACCAGTGTATCCTGTGCGAGAAAGAATAAGTTCTATGTCTTTTATTTTTGTCTCAATGAATTCATTTCTTTTTACTTTTAAAAAGCGTTGTCTTTCAGGTTCATCTAAAAGCAATGCGAGAACTTCTTGTGATTTTGGTCCTTGGAATGCCAAATCAGCTTTTCTGTCTTTTCCTGCTTCTTCGGCAGAGAGGTCTTTTATTGTAACTCTTTTATGTATTTCCTTTGATTTACATTCACTGTCAAGGAAATATTCGCCATCAACAACACCTTTTAAATATTTCTTTACTTTGTCAAAGTTTGCAGCATTTACGACAAGCATAAATTTATCTTCTGCTCTTCTGTAAAGCATGATGTCATCTATTACTTTGCCAAAAGGATCGAGTAAATAACCATATTGGGACTGACCGTTGAGAAGTTTTGGAATATAATTTGATGTCAATGTATCGAGGAATCTACATGCATCTGGTCCTTCAAATGAAAGGATTCCCATGTGTCCAACATCAAAAAGACCTGCTGAAGTTCTCATTGCATTGTGTTCATCGTTTATGCCTGAATACCAAACTGGCATTGAATAACCTGCAAATG
Source organism: uncultured bacterium (assembly GCA_902791745.1). Lineage (GTDB taxonomy): Bacteria > Vulcanimicrobiota > CADAWZ01 > CADAWZ01 > CADAWZ01 > CADAWZ01. The sequence continues at coordinate 10,869 of CADAWZ010000055.1, read as the reverse complement.
GAGCCATGCGTGCTTTTAAAGCAACATGTTTATCATAGAGAAGAGTCTTTTTCAATGGTTCCTCTTTTTCGACATATTCAAATGCTTTTTTGTTATTTTCACAATTGTATTTTTCATTTAGATATGACATACCCAAGAAATATGGTTTTGTCATGTCAATCATGTTCATTTTTGATTCTTTGTCAATCTCAAATGCTTCATCTGCTGTTTGAGCTTTGTAAGGCTTAAATTCCATTATTGATTCGAGAAGTTCTTTTGTATCGTCAGAACCAACAGCTTCAAATCCATTTGAAATCAAATTTTTCCAAAGTTCTTTTACATAATCTGGTTTTACAAGAATTACGGCACGATGTTTGCAAGAACAAACTGCGACTTGGCAATCTATTCCAAATAATTTTGCTTCAGCATATCTTCCTGCTGGAATATCTGCTCCTATTTTTGCCAATTTTTCAGCAATTTCACCTTTGGCAAATATTTCTACTGCTGTCAAACGATCATCTACATCAGAGAATTGGAAATAGCCATCACAAATTCTTCTATCTTTTACAACACATGGACCTTGAATTTTTGCATAGATGTCTTTTTCATCAAACATTATATAGCCATCTGAAAGACCTTTTAAGATAACAATAAGTTTATCTGCTGTATTTGGTGGAGTGATTATGATATATTTTTTGTCTGCGAGTTTACATACATTTACAAAACTGCAAACTTTTCCATCAGATGTCAAAACAAATCCAATTTTAGCTTCACCAATAGGCATTGCAGATGCACTGAATGTCAAAACTTCATCAAGGAAATACTCACATCTATCTCCTCTTATTTCAATTATTCCATAGTTTGAGGCATCTGTTACAAATTTAGGAGATTCTCTATTGAAATTTGGATAACGAGCAGGAATTTCTCTTTTTTCTTCTTTTTTGTCTGTCTTGTTTTCAACTTTATTTATGAGTTTTTGAACTCTTTCATAAGCTGATTCAATGGCACTTAGAGGAGTTTTAGCTCTTCCTACATCACCTGAAATTTCAAGATATTTGTATGGAACCATTGATTTTAATAAAGTTATGATTATATCTCCGAGCTCGTAAATATCTTCTTCTTTGAATCCTCTTTGAGTGAGCCAGGTTGTACCAAATCTCAATGCACCTGGATGAACAGCACTTGTATCACCAGGGATTGTATTTTTGTTACATGTTATTCCACACATATCGAGAACTCTTGAAGCTATTTCACCTCTCAAATTGAAGCCATCTGGTCCTATTATTTTTCTTATATCCAAAAGAACCATATGTGAATCTGTACCACCAAATGCCAATTTACAACCTGCTTTTACAAATGAATCTGCAAGAGCTTTTGCATTTTTGACAACTTGCTTTTGCATTTCTTTGAATCCGTCTGTGTTTGCAAGTCTAAAGAGAAGTGCTTTTGCTGCTATTGAATTTAGGTGTGGGCCACCTTGTTCACCTGGGAAAACAGCATTGTTTATTTTGTCTCCATAATCTTCTCTTGTTGTGAGAATTACAGCACCACGAGGTCCACATAGTGTTTTATGAGTTGTAAATGAGACAACATCTGCAATTCCAACAGGTGAAGGGAATGCTCCTCCAACGATTGGACCAGCAATGTGGGAAATATCTGCAAGTAAAATTGCTCCAACAGAATGAGCTATATCTCTAAATCTTTTCCAATCAATGATACGAGGAAATGCACTGTAACCTGCAATTATCATTTTTGGTTTGTATTCATTTGCAAGTTCTTCAATTTCTTTAAAATTTATTTCACCTGTTTCGATATCAGCATGATATGAAACAATATTGTAAACTTTACCAGATCTGTTTGCATGACTGCCATGAGTTAAATGTCCGCCATTGCTTAAATCCATACCCATTACAGTATCACCAGGTTCAACAAAAGCCTCATATACAGCATTGTTTGCAGCAGCACCTGAAAGTGATTGTACATTTACAAAAATATTTTCTGCTTTTACATTTTCATTTGCAAAAAGTGCTGCGACTCTTCTGCAGGCAAGAGACTCCAAAACATCAGCATATTCAACACCTTTGTAATATCGTCTGTCTGAATAACGTCTTAGATATGAAAGTTGATCATCGAGGTCTGGAAGATTTTCAGTTGTCTCTCTTAAAAGTCTGCGTGAGGGATAACCTTCAGCATATATGTTTGTAAAAGTGCAAGATAAAACTTCTCTCACAGGTTTGAGACATTCACTTTCAGAGGCAATCATTATCAACTTTTTTTCTTGCCTTTTGTCTTCAAGGTCTATCACATTAAAAAGTTCTTTATCTATATCTTTTAATGACTTAGATAGAGAAGACTTAAAATCTATTTTTTCCGTTGTAAGCAAATTTTAATACCTTCCTTTTTATTTTTTGCTATTTTTGACAAAAAAAAGCCTTTAACATAAAGTCAAAGGCAATAGAAAACAAATATTATTCAAGTAATGTTATCATCTTTTTTGCATATAAATCTTTTGGATATTGAGAAGAATAGTTTTTAAAGCATTCAAGTGCCTCTTTAAATTGACCCAATTTATAGCACATTATAGCATAATTATATAATCCTTCTTCAAGATCAGGAATAATATTCAAAACTTCTTTAAATTCTTCTTTTGCTTGTGCGAATTTTGAAACTTCTCCAGAATATAGAATTCCCTGTGTAAAATGAATATTTGCCTTTTCTTCTGGTGTCTGTTCTTGAACTTCTTCTTGTTTTTGGAAAGGCATTTTGAGAATTTCCATCAATGGAATACCCCATCTAAATTGCTGACGCTCTGCACCTTTCTTTTTAGAACCAGCAGTCAATCTATTACTTGTTTTTTTCAATTGAAATTGAGGTTGTTCATCATATTCTTTTCTTTTATCTTCATCTTGAAGAACCTTCCAAGCCTCAAAAAAAGCAGCTTGTTCTTTATCTGTTTTTCCAAAAATATGTCTTTGCTGTTTAGTAAAAACTCTTCTAATTTCTTCTAAATTGTCTGATGGTTTAACACCAATCTCTAAATAATAATCCCTCATCAGATACTCCTCTCAAATAAGCCCTTAATAAAATGACGGAATATTATACCGCAAATAATTTTCATATTTGTAATAAATATTACAATAACATAATAATAAGAATATTTTATAATTTATATTTAAAATCCTTCATGATATTGTTTAATATTTCACAATTTTATTTTTTTAAAAACCATATTTTGATTTTAATTCTTTCATAAGTCTGTCTGATTTTTCTGCTGTTGATTTTATTTTTTCGGCATCTGCAGTCAAAGACAAAATCATCTGTACATCTCCGTTGTCAATTCCATTCTTTACTTTAGTTAAAACATTTGTTGAATATCTCAAAGATTCAACTACAGAATTTCTGTGTTCTACACATTCGATAGGTACATTCATATTTTCAATTTCGTTGGTAATTTTTGTCATGTTTCCTGTTAAATCGTTTAATTCAGAAAAATCTCCACTCATTGCAGACCTCAAAAGTTGTTCTGCAAATTGATTAGGATCACTCCAAGTCTTACCACCTGATAATTTTGACTCCAAATCTATAAAATATTTTTTGACTGCTTCTTTACCAGATTCAGAAGAAACATTATTATTTTTTGATGAATAAGTGGAATTATTATTATAAGAAGAATTATTTTCTTCTTCTACAGGAGTGAATAAAGCACTTAAATTTCTTGTATCTTCTTTCTCATTTTCTGATGAATTAGATTTTTGATTTGATTTTTGGTTATGTTTTTGACTTCCAAATGGAATAAAGCCAATTTTTTTGTTTGAATCTTCATTTGTATCTTCTTTTTTTGTTGTTATTGTAACATTTTCTTTATTTCCACTAGAATTTCCAATTGTAAATTCATCAATTTCTGTTACTATTGTTTGTTTGTGCATTCCAGAACCAATCAAAAAACCAAATAAAAAAACAACTGTAATCAATAATATAACAGCAAATATTATTAAACCAACCAATAAAGAAGTTTTTATCGTAACTTTTTTTTCGTCATCTGTTTTTTCAGTCATTTGATCAATCCTCTCTTTTCACTGCTATTTCACTAGTTGATATGTATTTTTTCTTTAATGGTTAATATTTCATTTCTATCTTTTTCAGATTCACAAGTTTCAAGTGAAGAATCAAGATAACGGTCTGCCTCATCTGCTCTATTTCTTGATATAAGGAAATTAACATAATCTTTTGTGTACTTCCATTTTCCTCCACTTTCATTCATTGCCTCAATTCTCTCTTTTTCTTCCATTAGATAATCTTTCTTTTTGTGGGCAAGATATGCTTTTAGAGAATGATAATAATAGCTCTTATCTGGATTTTGTTTCATAAGTTTTTCAATTAAAGCACTTGCTTCTGAAAATCTTCCAGCAGATAAAAATATATCTATTTGTAATGGATATAAATCATCTCTATCTGGAGCAATGTTCTTTACTTTATTCCAAGTTTTGAGAGCATTTTCATAATCACCAAGTAAAACATTAGCTCTTGTAAAATCAATTAAAATATTTGGATTTGAAGGTTGAGATTTTAAAGCCTTTGTCAAATATTCAAAAGCCTTTTTCCCTTTTTTCTCATGTAAAAATATAACACCGAGAAGATGAATAACAGTAACATTATCTGGGGCAAGTTTTTCTGCTGAAATAAGAACTTGTTTAGCCTTAGTAAATTCTTCGTTTTCAATGGCTGTTCTTGCTGAATCAATATAGGCTTTAACCATTACAGAGCCATATTCTCCAACTTTCTTTGATGGCATTAAATTTAATGCTTGTTTGAATGAGCTAATAGCTAAGTCAGGTTGATTTTTCTTTGCATATGCTTTTGCAATATAGATATAATATAAATAATTTGTTGGTTGCAATCCCAAGGCCTTTTTATATTCAATAATTGCCATACTTACAAGACCTTGACTAAAATATACTTTACCTATAAGGGCAGGTATTTGAGAATCTCTTGGAGATAATGTTTCAGCTTTCTTTAACATCTGAATAGCTTCTTCAAATCGCCCTTCTTCTTCCATCATAACACCTATGGCTTTGTAATAATCTACATTTCTGCTGTCTAATGTTGCCGCTTTTTTGAGCTCATCAATCGCCCTCGCTTTGTCTCCTTGGCAATAATATGCCATTCCTAAATCTTCTCTGTATTCAGGATTTACTGGATCCATAGCAACAGCCTGTCTATATTCAATAATACCAAGCTGTGTATAATCTTTCTTTAAGTAAAGCATGCCAAGTTTGTTGTGAGCATCAGCATTTGTTGAATCTGTATCAGCTTCAACAGACTTTTCATAATGGGTCATAGCATTGTCATATGCCCCCATAGTCATGTATAGATCGCCTAAATTTCGATGAATTTCTGTATCTCCAGGATGTGTAAGAGCAACATGCTCCAGTTCTGCAACAGCACTTGCTCTATCTCCTCTTTCAAGATACATATCAGCAAGTTGTAGTCTTGCTTCTTTGTTATTTTCTTCAAGTGAAAGTGCATTATTTATCGTTTTGTATGCCAAATCATCTCTATTTTCTTTAAGATAGAGATCACTTAAAGAAGTATATAAATCTGGATTATCTGGATTTAAACTAATGGCATTTGAATAATTTCTTTCTGCTTGCCCAAATTTGCGTTTCTTTTTATATAGATCACCAAGCCAAGCATACACTTGAGAATTTCCTGGATCATATCTTAAAACTGTTTCAAATTCTTTAATTGCAGAGTCGATTTGATTTATGCCTGAATACAAATAACCAAGTTGTTTATGTGCTTCAACATAGTCAGGGTCTATTGCAAGAATATATCCATATTCTTTTATTGCCTGTGCTACATTTCCCTGTTGAGTATATAGAGAAGCAAGTTCTTCTCTTACTTTTACATTGTTTTGATCAAGTCTAAGGGCAATTAAATAATATTTTACAGCTTCTCCTGGATTGTCATTTCTTCTGTAATATTCAGCTAAATTTACACCTGAATCTGGATCATCAGGGAACATCTCCATAGCTTCAGAGAAAGCTCTGAAAGCATGTTGCATATCATTTTGTTCAAGCCAAATTTTTCCAATATTATAATATGGCTGTGAATAATTTGGATTTGCCCTTTTAGCAATTTCAAATTGTTCCAGTGCTTCTGAATAATCGCCTGATTCAAGAAATTTCAATCCTCTATTATTAGCAAATTCTGCTTGTAAATTATTTTGAGAAATAGAAGAAAGATCTGCATTACATCTTGAGCATGAAAGTTGACCTACAACATTTTCTTGACCACAATGAGGACATATTATAGAACCACCTGAGTATTCAAAATCACTTTTATACTCAGTGGCATCTTTTTTCATTTTATCAATAAAATTGCCATATTTACTGCTATCAGAAGCCTCAGGAACATTTTCTGTCATCATTGGAGGAGCTTGTGGAATTATAGGAAGAACAAGAACTTCTTCTTTTTCTTCCTTTACTTGTTCTTGTTCTTTTTCTTTTTCTTTTTTCTTTTCTTCTTCTAATTTTTTAGCCTCTGCCTCTTTCATTTGTTGCATTTTTGAAATTTTTTGAGGTTCTATTTTAGGTTCTATTTTAGGCTCTTCTAATTTTAATTTTAAAGAAGAAGGTACTTCTGGCAATGTTGAAATAATAGATTCATTTTTTTTCTGTTCTTCTTCAACTTCAGCCATTAAACTGCTAAGTGCTGCACTTGGATTTATAGGGACAACTGTTGGCGTATAGTCAACATTTTTATATCTTTCAACAGTATATGCAGTTTTATCTTTTTTAAAAAGTGAAGATGTCTGCTTTTCTGTAAGAGTAACTGGAGAAGATGGTGCTTTGGAAATAGAAGGTGGAGGTGTAGAACTTTCAAAGTTAAGTTTATCATCATTTAAACTTGCCAATAATTCAGCTTTTAAAACAGCTATTTTATCTTCTTTTAATTCTTTTACAACAGATTTAACCTTTGACTGTCCTGATAGATAATCTCTGACAATAGTTTCCATTTCAGAAGCAGAAGAAAAACGAAGATCAGGAATTTTTTCCATACATTTTAGAATCAAGTCTTCAAAAACTTTTGGAATCTCAGGATTTCTTCTTGTTGGATAAATTGGTTTATCATATAGATGTTTATTTAACATTTCTGGAAGTGAAGCTGCTTCAAATGGTAACATCTTTGTGAGCATTTCATAAAAGACAACACCCATTGAATAGATATCAGCCCTATAGTCTGCTTCTTCACCTCTTGCTTGTTCTGGTGAGAAATATGCAATAGTTCCCATTACACTGCCTGTTTCAGTTAATGAATGATTGTCATCTAAAACAGCAATACCAAAATCCATTACTTTTATTTTATTGTCAAGAGTTACTTTTATGTTTTCAGGTTTTATATCTCTGTGAGTTATATGTTGGGAATGGGCATAAGACATGGCGTTACAAAGCTGTGCAAATAATTCTCCCATGTATGGAATATTAATTGGTTCATCTGTTTCTATTAAGTCTCTCAATGAATCACCAGGAACATATTCCATGACAATATGAAACATTCCATCTTCTTCGCCAATGTCATATATTTTGACAATATGCGGATGGTCAAGTCGAGCAGAAACACGAGCCTCTCTTAAAAATCTTTGAACAGCTTTTTTAGAAGCGGTTTTCTTAGGAGGAAGAACTTTTATAGCGACAGGTCTGTCCAGTATTGGGTCTGTTCCCTCATAAACAATTCCCATGCCACCTCTTCCTAACTCTCTTATAACTTGGTATCTTCCAATATATAACTCTTTTCCCATGATCAGTTCTCTTTTGTATTTTATTTTTTATAATTTCTATTTAGTCTTATATTTCTCTTTTAGTCAGAAAAAAAAATTTGTGTTATTTTAATCTTATCTGTTTTAAAAAATATAGAAAAGTTTTTGCGGTATAAGATAGAGAACGATATGTCATTTTTCTATAGTAGTTCCTTGCAAATTGTATTTACAAGATTAAGGTTGTTTTTTGCAATTAGATATTACTATGCGGTAAAAATGACCTAGTGAACATCTTATACCGAAAAACTAAAAATAATATATAAGGCATTTTATTAGCAAATTTTATTATTTTAAATTAGCATAAATAGTAAAGTTTACACCAAATTCCCTGTTCTTGTCTTTAATGTCAAACCTGCAGGTACAGAATCACCTAAAAATACTTCTTCAGAAGCAGGCTCTTCTTCTATTATCTCAGATAAAGATTTTATCAAATCTTCTGATGCCAAATTGTCAACAAGAAATTTTTTGGCTTTTTCTCTGACACTATCAGAAATATCTCTACTTCTATCACCTGTAAGCATAGCCATAGAAGCAATAGCAGAAAGAGCCGATTTTTCATGAAAATCACTTGCAATTATAGCATTTATAATTTTTTCAGCTTCAATAGGAGGAATTATAAAATTATAACTGCCATAAATATTTTTTCTTCCTACTATTCTTTTCAGCATTTGACATGAAAAATCTTTTTCTTTTTTAAAAATATTTCCCATTATATATTCACACAATTCAAGCTTTAAGTTAACAGGTATTTTATCAAAATATGAGGCCATTTTTAAAATTTCGCTGAGTTCTGCTTTTGAAGGGATTGGTCCAGAAAACGCCTTTATATGTTTTTTACCTTTTAAAAACCAAGGTGAGACTTTGTCAAAAATTAATCTCTGAGCTTCTCCTGACAATCCACCTGCACATCTTCTCCAAAATACCCACCACTCAAATCTATTCTGAAATTCTTTGTTATACTGTAGATATTTTACAGCAAGAGATTCTGCTTTTTCGATTCTCCATTCATCGAGTGGAAAACCATATCCTGGACGAATTGTAAAGCCTGCAACATTAAACCAGACACCTTCTGACTTATCATCAAGTCTTCTCTTTGAAGAAATTGCCATTAATGCATCAAAAATTGCTCTATTTAAAGCTATATTCCACTGTGATTTTGGCAAATTCCAAATTTTTTCAATATCGGAAATTAAATTTTTATAACCACCTTTTGATCTCTTCGTAAAAGCATTTGAAATCAAATCAATAGTTTCACCGAGTAATTTTGAATCGAGGGAAGAAGGACTTTTTTCTGAAGAATCGACTTTTTCAGGTTTTGAAGAATCAGAAGAATTGTCTTGATTTTCATTTCTTCCAACACCAAATTTTAATTTCCATTCACCATTTCCGTCAAACCCAGCACAACTCAATTCAAGTGTACCTATTTCTGTCAATTTAGATTTTAAATAGACATCTTTTAATTTTATGCCTGATTTCCTCTCTGCACCGCCAAGGACTGTAAACAAAGGAGGCAGTGCATAAAGAGTAGATGAAGGAACAGAAATTATATCACCTGGTAGGTCGGAATCTCTTTTATTTGAACTAAAAATAGAAAAGCTGACAGGATAGTCAAGCCTAAGTGAAAAGACTTGATTTTTTATCTCTTGTACACTCTCTGTCATCAAATCTTTTGGAATAAGACATAAAAAATCTTCACTGTCAGAGCCTGCGACATCAATTTTTACATAATAAGACCTTGGAGAACCTCCACCAATTCTTATTCCGTCACCAATACCTACATTTGAAAAATAGGCAGCACCACCAGCAACAGCCAAATCAAGACTTTCATTTTCAAGAACTCTTATAGAACCATTTCCCCAGTCTTCAAGTTGTTCTCTAAGTCTGTTTCTAAGGGCTTCTGATCTAAAAACTCCGCCATTGAACAAAACAGCATTTGGAAATGTGCCATTTTTCATGTGTGTTTTTATAAAATCAGCCATATGTGCTGTAATTTTTGGATTTTTTTGATATGGGAGCCCCCACTCAGAAAGACCTGCAGACAAATTTTTCGAGATCTTAAATTCCTCTTTTGGGAAAAATCCATTTTCCAATTCAAAAACACAATCATCTCTTCTTAGCTCTGCATGTATGGAAGAATTAATCAACTTACTTCCTCTTCCCAAAACAGTTATAGGTGCTTTGTCAAGTCCGTCTTTTTCAAGCATTTTTTCTTTTGCAAGACGGCATTCACCACATAGTGAAGCAAACATAACAGGATCGAGTTTTTTCTTGCCCAAATATTCTTTTTCTGTTTTGAGAGCCAAAGCCATATCCATGTTATCACCACCTAAAAGAAGGTGATCACCAACAGAAGCTCTTTTTAAAAAAACATCTCCGTCTTTTTCTTCAGCTCTTATTATCGTAAAATCAGTAGTTCCACCACCGACATCACATACAAGGATATCTGAAAGACCTTTTAATTCCCTTTTCCACATTGATTCATGAGTTGCAAGCCAATCATAAAAAGCTGCCTGCGGTTCTTCGATAAGTGATACATTTTTGTATCCAGCCTTTTCAGAGGCTTCAACAGTCAATTCTCTTGCAACATCATCAAATGAAGCAGGAACAGTCAAGGCTATTATTTGGTCTTCAAAATTTGAATCCTCAAATTCAGCCATTTTATAATTCCAAGCATTTTTTATATGCTCTAAAATTCGTATGGAGGCTTCAAAAGGCGAAATTTTCATCGTCTCATCTGTCTGTGTCCAAGGAAGAACTGGTGATTTTCTGTCAATTACAGAATTGCAAAGCCAAGATTTAGCCGAAGATACAACCCTTTGAGGTGATGAAACAGACCTTTTTCTCGCAAGCTCACCAACAGCAAAATCCATATTTTTTTCCCAAGGCAGAGAAAGAGATCCCTCTGTAATCTCAAATTTTTGAGGTATATATATAAAGGAAGGAAGAAGTCGACGCTCTGCAACTTCACCCAATTCTATACATTGGGGAATGTCAAGAAAATGAATAGTCCTTCCAGTTTTTCCCTCTTCGACTTTTTCATATCTATCTATATAGGCACAACATGAATTTGT
>CADAWZ010000054.1 GCA_902791745.1 uncultured bacterium | reverse complement strand
CAAGCACAACCTATAACAACACCACAAGCACAACCTATAACAAGACCACAAGCACAACCTATAACAAGACCACAAGCACAACCTATAACAAGACCACAAACACAACCTATAACAAGACCACAAGCACAGCCTGTAACCACATCACAAGCACAACCTGTAACCATATCACAAGAGAATAAAATAAAAGGTTCACTTGAGAAAAAAATTAAAGAAAACGCTCCAAAATTGATTTCATTTATCAATCCTTTAGTAGTTGAACTAAAAAAGAAAAATTTAGAAGATACTACAGCCCATGTTGCCTTAGCTATCAATATTTCAGATTCAATGGAAAATAGTTATGATAATGGTATAATCCAAGGAATTGTAAATAAAATATTGCCAATAGCTATTCACTTTGATGAGAATAGTGAACTTGACTTTTGGCATTATGCAAATAAATCAAGACAAAAAATAATAGTTAATATGAAAAACTATGAATCTTCTGTTCCAAAAGATTGGGAATATTTAACAGATTTATTTGGTTCTATGAATAACGAAACTGTGATAATGGAAAAAATAATCGAAGAATATAAAAATAGTAATGTTCCTGTATATGTAATTTTTGTTACAGATGGTGGCATTTATGAAGAATCTAAAATAAAAAAATTAATTATTGAATCTTCAAGACTGCCTATTTTTTGGCAATTTGTTGGAGCAAGCGGATCAGATTATGGCATAATTGCAAACCTCAACAATATTAAGGATAAATATATTGAAAATACTAACTTCTTTTCCATTGACGATTTTGAAGCCATTTCAAATTCAGAACTTTATTCACAACTTTTAAATAAATTTCCAAGCTGGCTAAAAGAAGCTAAAATATAGTACATAAAAAATACTAAGGGCTGTTGGTAAACTCTATTTTGTCATATTTAATTTGTTAATTTTCTACTTACGCCAATTTTTGGATATAAGATGTTCACTAGACCATTTTTACCGCAAAGTAATTATCTAAATTACAAAGACAATCATTCGTTTTCTATGTACAATTTGCAAGTAACTACTGTAGAAAAATGGATATCGTTCACAATCTTATATCGCACAAAATTGGCTAATTGATAGTTTAACAACACGCCCTAAAAAAAGACAAAAGAGGAGAAAAAAGTATGAATGTTACACGAGGAATGAGAAGTAGTCTCGATAATTTATTTGATCTCAATCAAGAAGTTAAAATCAAAATTCAAATTGCAGGCTCTGCTGTTTATGATTTTACTTGTTTTGGAGTTGATTCTGAAAATAAACTATCTGATGATAGATACATGATATTTTACAACCAAACAAAATCACCAAATGGAGAAATTCAATATAACAAAATTTCATCAGGTGCAGAATTTTCTATAAAATTAAACTCATTGCCAAACAATATCCAAAAATTGGTATTTACTGCAAGCATAGATGGAAAAGGATCAATGGGAGAAATTTCTTCACATACTTTTTCTATTGAACAAGGAAATAGAGAAAAAGTTATAGCTCAATTTAGTGGAAAAGATTTTTCACAAGAAAAAGCTATAACTTCTTTTGAAATATACAGAAAAAATGGTTGGAGATTTAATGTAATAGCCAAAGGATTCAATGGTGGATTAGATTCACTTTTAGAATTTTATGGCGGTGAAAATTCAGATAAAAAAGAAGTAAAACCTATCCCTCCACCTGTAGTTCAATCTCAAATCCAATCTGCTGTCAAGCCTCAAATTCGACCTGAAATAAAACCAATAATAAAACAAGAAGAACCTATAGTAAAAATCTCACTCGAGAAAAAAATTCAAGAAAAGGCTCCAAAATTGATTTCACTTGTAAAGCCTTTAGTTGTTGAACTAAAAAAGAGAAATTTAGAAGATATTACAGCTCGTGTTGCATTAGTCCTTGATATTTCAGGCTCTATGTATGTCAGTTATTCAAATGGAACTGTTCAAGCAATTGTAAATAAAATATTGCCTATTGCTGTTCAATTTGATGACGATGGCGAATTTGATTTTTGGTATTATGGAAGCACCTGTCAAAGAAGACCTTCTGTAAATATAACAAATTATACAAATGCAGTTCCTAAAAATTGGGATAAATTAATGGATGACCTTGGTTATGGAAATGATGAGCCAAGAGTAATGCAAGAAATTATCAATGAATATCAAAATAGCAAATTGCCAGCATATGTTATTTTTGTTACAGATGGCGGTATTGATAAAGAAGTAAAAATAAAAAATTTATTAATTCAAGCCTCAAGAATGCCTATTTTTTGGCAATTTGTTGGAGTACGTGGTTCTGGCTATGGAATACTTCAAGAACTCGACCATATGAAAGGCAGATATATTGACAATGCTAACTTCTTTGCATTAGATGATTTTATGTCTGTTCGTAATTCTGATCTTTATTCAAGACTCTTAAATGAATTTCCCAGCTGGCTAAAAGAAGCTAAATCAAAAAATATTTTCTAAACTAAAAAAAGCTAAATACTAAATGAATTAGTATTTAGCTTTTTATTCGATATAAATATTGTCCTCCATAAATTGTGTCTTAAACAATATATCCTGTTTAATTTTTAAGAGGCTAAGAAGTTTATTTACAACTTCTCGTGGTGTCATATGTGTTGTATTAACTCTAATTTTAATTTTTTTAAAAATTTCTTCTCTTTCTGCCAATATTTTATTTATTTTTTCTTCTATATTTCCGCCTCTTAAATGCGGTCTTTTATTAGTTCTTTTTAATCGTGTTATAAGTTCTTCTTTGTCTGTACAGAGACATATCATTATCCCCGTTGATTTCAATTTATCAAAATTTTCATAATCAACAAGTGTTCCCCCACCTGTTGAGACGACCATATTTGACTTTTTTGAAAGTTCATCAATAATCTTTTTTTCTTCTTGTCTAAAAAAATCTTCACCTTTTTTGTCAAATATAGAATTAACAGACATTGAAAACTTTTTTTCGATTTCTCTATCTGTATCTATAAACTTCTTGCCTGTTGCTCTTGCAAGCTGTTTTCCTACGGTACTTTTTCCTGTACCCATAAATCCAGCTAAATATATATTTTTTTTCACTCTCTAATCCGTTTCAAAATTCTTTTTTGTATTGTTTTAAAATTTTCCAAAGTCCCCTCAAATGTATTACAACCAAATCTTTCTAAAAATGCCTCTAATATAATAAGTGATGTCATAGATTCACAAGCTATAGCACATGCTGGAACAGCACATATATCTGATCTTATATATTCCGTTCTTGTTTCGTCATTTTCATCTAAATTTATTGAATCAAGACCTTGTTTTACTGTAGGAATAGGTTTCATCGAAACGGTAATTTCTATATTTTCTCCGTTTGAAATTCCCCCCTCTATTCCTCCTGCATTATTTGTTTTCCGTTTTGCATTTTTATATATTCTATCTTGAAATTCACTTCCCAAGATCTCTGATGCCTCGAACCCCTTTCCAAATGATATGGCTTTAATACCAGGAACAGAAATCAAAGCACAAGCTAAACGAGAATCAAGCCCCTTATTCCATTGTGAAAAATCTCCAAGTCCTATTGGAACATTCTCAACAATTATTTTTATTTTACCGCCAAGCGTATCTCCATCTTGTTCTGTCTTGTCTATTAATTCTTTTATCTCTTGTTCTTTTGATTTAGATATTAATCTTAAAGGTGAATTTTCTGCATATATTCTTTTTCTTTCCAAATCAATTTCTTCATTTTCAAAAGAATATATTTTACCTATTGAAAAAGTATAACCAAGAACATTTATTCCAAATTTACTAAGAAATTGCCTTGCTATTTCGCCTAAAACTATAAAAACGGCTGTCTTTCTTCCACCTCTACATTCTGCTGGGAAAGACAGATCTTCAAGACCGTATTTTAAAGAACCAGCCAAATCAGAATGCCCAGGACGAGGAATTTTTAAATTTTTCCCACATTTTTCGGGTGCTTTATTTTTTATATAAAAAGCAATAGAACCACCATAAGTTTTTCCATTTATAAGTCCAGAAGTGAAAATTGGAATATCATCTTCAATTTTCATTCTCTTACTTCGTCCATAACCTGATTTTCGCAATTTTAATGTATTTATAATTGAATCAATATCTATTTCAAAATTAGAAGGCAATCCTTCTAAAATTCCAGTGATACTATCTCCATGTGATTCGCCTGCAGTTACAAAATACACTTTAAGTAATGTTCCATTCTCTTTAAATCAAAAATTTTTCCTGTCCACATTTCAAATGATTTTAAAGCCTGTATCAAAAGCATTTCCAGCCCTGATTTACAATTCAATCCCAAATATATTGCATTTTCCATCAATTTAGTATTTTGTGGAATATATACGAGATCAAATACAAAACAATTTTTATTTATATTTTCAGGGATTGTAAATTTAAATGTGTCCTCAAATCCCTTCATTGTGCAAGGAGTGCAATTTATTAATCCATTACATTTTTCTGCTTCAAATGAAATATTCCCAAAAGAAGTGACATTTTTAATAACTTTAGGGAAATATTGTTCAAAATAATAATGCATATCTTCAGCTTTTTTTATATTTCTTGCACTTATAGTTATTTTTTCTGCTCCATTTGATGCTAAAGAATAATAGATAGCTCTTGCACTTCCTCCACAACCAAGTATAATAAAATTTCCATTTTTTATCTGTTGAGATTTTGAAAAAGACTCGGTAAATCCATCTATATCAAAATTATCTCCAAATATTTTACCATCATCTAATATTTTTACAGCATTAACAGCCCCTGAATATTTAACTTTATCTGAAATTTTATCAAGATAATGCAAAATATTATTTTTATGTGGAATCGTAACATTAAACCCACATATTTTTTGTTTTCTTAATAAATTTGATATATCCTCAGCCGTTTTGCATTTAAATATTTCATATTCGGCATTTATATTATTTTCTTTAAATGCTCGATTATGTATATAAGGAGATAAGGTATGTTCGAGTGGATAACCAACAATTCCATAAATCTCCATACTATCTTCTTCTTCCAATAGGAATTTTCACAGAGAACATTGTATCTTCTTTTTGCGAATCTACAGTAATCGTTCCCTCCATTCTCTCAACATACATTTTTACAAGTGGTAAATTCAAGAAAAGTCGTGTTTTCTTTTTATTTGCCTTTGTAGATAAAGTACCAAATGGTGTAAATATATTTGTGTAATCCCCAGACATTATTGGTTCTTTGCCAGTATCATATACAGCAAATTCTACATAATTGGGATCATTTCTACAATCAACAAGCAATTTAAAAGGCTTATTGATTTCTGTTGCATCAAGGGCATTTTGCAAAAGTGCAAGCAATATACGCAACATCCAGTTGTAATCAGCAAGTATCTGAGGAGGATTTTTCTCATTCTCTGGTAATATCCATTCAATCATCAATCTTGCAGATTTTGACTCAACAGCTTCTTTCATCCTCTTATCAATATCTTTAATCAATTTCTTTGTATCAACTCTTGCTATACTTGGCTGTTTTTGATCTGCTGTAAATTCCAAATATTCTTTTAAGTAAAATGAACACTTTTTAATAAAAGCAACTTCATCTTTTATATTTTGAAGAAACTCATATTGTTTAGGAGACAATTTACCATTTTTGGGCTTAAGAGCATTATCGGCATTATCTGTTATTTCATCAAGAGGTTGTTCAAATTGTTGTTTTAGGTATTCAGTCATATTCAAAAAATCTCTATCTGGTTTTGGACGAGAACTTTTTCTAATATAACTGAGTTTCTCTTTCAAGAACATATTTTCAAAGAAAAATGCAGTTGCTATGGCATAAGTTGCAGCTTTTTGCTTTTCCTCATCACCATAAGCAGACGCTTCTTTTGCAAATATATTTAGATAGCCTACAAAACTTTCAGCAGAAGCACAAGGAACTCTCAATAGGGACTTCAATCCAAAGGCTTCAGCAATTCCAGAAACAGGATAATCTGCTTTCAATGAAAGATCATTTACAACATCAGGTTGTTGTGCAGCAATTACTGGCTCAAAATCAGTCCCCTTATATGAGACATAATCTTCCCACTGAAATATACCGTCATTGGTGAGAGAATACAAAAATATAAGTCCCTGTGGCTCATCAAGATACATAAATTCAAGTGCATCACATTTCATGTGGTGTTTAAGTGAAGAAAATATCGTATCAAGAGCATTTTCTACAGTATCCTGATTGAAGAATACTGTTATAAACTGTGTCATCTGTGATTGTTGTCTCTTTAATACATCTATTTCTTCATTTAATTTATCACTTATTTCATGGAATTCATTAATTTGTTTTAAAAGTCTGTCTACTTCATCTGAAATCGAAGGATCGTCAACTTTTATATTTTGTATGGCTGGAGCTACATTTTGCCTTTGAGGAATTGAAGAAGTATTTGCTCTCAATTCAGATAACAATCCTGCAGAAGCTGCACTCATCCTCAATCTTCCTGAAGCAGGAGCATTTTCAGACGCTCTTTTCTGTGCTGCAGCCCTTCTCGCAGATTCAAGTATATCAACAGGATTTCCTGTTGCAGTTGGAACGACAGAAGAAGCAGATTTATTTAAATTTACCTGTTCTGCTGGCTTTACCCCTGCCTGTTGTTGCAACATTCCAGCAGATTGAGCCATAGGTCTTTGCTGAGCCAAAGAAGGATTTGCAACTTGTCTTGCCTGCTGTTGAGCCTGCATTTGTTGCAACATTCTCTGCCTATCCTGTGGTTGAGCAGTAGCTTGTCTTGCTTGTTGCTGAGCCTGCATTTGTTGCAACATTCTCTGCCTATCCTGTGGCTGAGCAGTAGCTTGTCTTGCTTGTTGCTGAGCCTGCATTTGTTGCAACATTCTCTGCCTATCCTGTGGCTGAACAGGAATTTGTCTTACTTGTTGTTGAGCCTGTTGCAACATTCTCTGCCTATCCTGTGGCTGAGCAGGAATTTGTCTTACTTGTTGTTGAGCCTGTTGCAACATTCTCTGCCTATCCTGTGGCTGAGCAGGAACTTGTCTTACTTGTTGTTGTGGCGTACTCTTTGTTGGATTTGGATTAGTTACTTCTTTATCAGAATTGATAATACCATCAGACATAACTCGTAATTTCCTTTAAAAATTTTATATTTATGTAATTTTTTCGTTATTTTAATCTTTATTCCCTCCTTTAAAAGGGATTTTATATTTATTTGAATAAATTTCAATATTATGAATAATATTGAAAATAATATAGTTATATCTTTAGAAAATGTATCAAAAGTCTTTTATGACTTAAAAAAAGGAGCTTTTACTGCTCTTTCTGATATTTCCTTTTCTTGTAAAAAAGGAGAAATAGTTGGTCTTGTAGGACCAAATGGAGCTGGAAAAACAACTCTTTTGAGAATTATTTCTTCTCTTATATCTCCTACTTCTGGCACAGTAAAAGTAAATGGCTTAGATAATTCAAATCATGGAGAAAAAAATAAAAAAGATATAGGTTTTTTATCATCCGATACGGCCATTTATGAGCGTTTAACAGGAAAAGAACTCCTTTTATTTTTTGCAGATTTATACGGCATGAAAAAAGACCTTGCCTTAGAAAGAATTGATGAATTATCACAAATTTTAGATTTTAAAAAAATAGAAAACAGAGTTTGTAAAAATTTATCAACAGGAGAAAAACAAAAAATATCTATTGCAAGAGCTTTGATAAATGATCCAAATATTTTGATCTTAGATGAAGCAACTAATGGACTTGATATTCTTGCAAGAAAACACATCCTTTGGCTTGTAAAAAGTGCAAAAGAAAAAGGGAAAACTGTTTTATACTCCGCTCATGCTATGGATGAAATAGAAAAACTATCTGATAGAATCATATTTTTATATCATGGAAAATTAATATCAAATGGCTCTACAGATGATTTAAAAAATAAATTCCAATGTGATGATTTAACCCAATGCTTTTTAAAAAATATTGAACAATACGAAAAAAATAACGATGAATATAACAAGAATCTTTAAAATATACATAAAAGAAATAAAAGAAATAATAAGAACTTCAGGACTCATTTTTATTTTGGTCATTGTTCCTATGATAATATACCCATTTATGCTATATTACACAGAACAAACAGCATTAAAAGAAAAAAATAAAATAGACTCTGCAAGTTTATCTATTTTTATAAAAGAACCAAAACTACTTCCAAATCTATCTGAATATATACCATCTGACGAGAAAATAAAAATTTTAAAAAATGGCAATTATGAAAAAATAGACAAAGACTGTAATTTGATTATCTCACTTGAAAAACAACCTGATCTTTTTCAGAGTGGTTACTCTAATATAAATGCAACTCTAATTTATGATTCTACTGATAAATATTCGTTAAAAGCACTCAACAAATTTGAAGAAATATTACTCGATGTAAAAAAAGAAATTACTTACGAACGATTTGATGAAAAGAATATTCCAAGTGATATTATGACTCCAATTTCTATTAACACAAAAAATATTGCCTCTGTAAAAAAAATAACAGGCAATCTGTTAGGAAATATAATTCCTTTTCTTTTAATCACTTTTATAATGTCTGGAGCTATGCAAATTGCAGTTGACATAACAGCTGGTGAAAAAGATAGAAAAACAATTCAAACACTTTTAATTTCTCCAGCAATGAGAAGTGATATCATTATTTCAAAATTACTTGTAGTAATAACTGTTTCATTATTTTGTGGTTTTATGAATTTGTTGAGTATGTATATTACAGTATGTTTTATGAAAAATTCAAAACAAATATTAAATGGAATGAATATTGATATCCAAAGTATTTTGTTAGGAATTCTTGTAGCCATCCCTTTAATTATATTCCTTTCATCTATATTAACGGCTATTGGCGTAGCTTCAAAAAATCAAGTTGAAGCTGGATTATACACAATGCCATTATTTTTTCTCGATTTTCTGCCATTAATAGCTCTTTCATCTGTAGAAATCGCAAACATATCTAATTCTAATTTCTTTATACCTGTATATAATACAGCATTAGCTATAAAACTTATCTTAATATCATCTTTTACTTGGCAACATATTCTCATAACAGTATTTTCTAACTTGTTATATTCAGCATTTTTTATTTTTCTTTGTATAAAATTATTTTCAAATGAAGATGTAATTTTCTCTGGAATAGGTGATACTGTCGGTATATTTTTCAGAAAACTGTTCATTAAAAGGTAAATATCTACATATTATAAGTCATCAATTTTGGAGGTTCGCTTGGATAACATAATAAACATAAAACTAAATATGTATCAAACACTCGCCGTGGCTGTTATAGCTCTGTTTGTAGGAAAATATGTACGAAAAGGAATTCCTCTACTTGAAAAATTTTGTATTCCAATTCCAGTTGTAGGTGGTGTTATTTTTGCTATATTTTCTTGCATTTTATACTCATACAAAATAGCAGAAATCCATTTTGATTCTTCCTTAAGAGAATTAACCATGGTTGTATTTTTTACATCAGTAGGATTTCAAGCAGATATTCAAACATTCAAAAAAGGTGGAAAAGATTTAATAAAATTTCTTTTTCTTGTTGTAATTTTGATTTTAGGTCAAAATTTTTTAGCTCTTGGAGTCGCAAAATTACTCGGATTAAATTCATTATTTGGTCTTGCTTCTGGTTCTATTCCAATGCTTGGAGGACATGGAACAGCAGGAGCTTTTGGTCCAGAACTCGAGAAAATAGGACTTCAAGGCGGTTCAACTATATGTATTGCAGCAGCAACTTTTGGATTAGTTGCAGGTAGTTTAATCGGTGGACCTTTAGGAAGATTCTTAATAAATAAATACGATCTTTTAAAAACAGCAATTCCTGTTGATAAATCATATTATACAGGTAAAAAATCTTATGAAAATAAGATATTAAATATGTATGAGGATGCAGCTTTTCAACTTATAATAGCTATGGGATTTGGGACAATATTTTCATTTTTCTTTCAAGAAATGGGATTGACATTTCCAGTTTATATAGGTTCTATGCTCACAGCAGCAATACTCAGAAATATATCAGAATTTTCCAAGAAATTTTCAATATATATGAATGAAATAAACAACATAGGTGATATAAGCCTTTCACTATTTTTGGGTATTTCTATGGTAAGTCTTCACCTTTGGCTTTTAGCTTCTCTCGCAATACCTCTAATAATTTTGTTATCTTCTCAAGTAATCTTAATGACTTGCTTTGCTTTTGGTTCATTTTTCTTTTTGGGCAAAAATTATGATGCAGCAGTTATGTCAGCAGGAATGTGTGGATTTGGCTTAGGTGCTACACCAAATGCTATGGCAAACATGCAAGCAATATGTAACAAATATGTTCCTTCAGTAAAAGCATTTATTGTTATCCCCCTTGTTGGAAGCCTTTTTGTAGACTTTTTAAACAGTTTTGGGATAACAATGTTCATGCAATTTGTAAAGTAAATTTTTGCGAAAATGTTTATTTTCTTCATAAAATAAAAAAGGTAATTTTTGTTTTTCATTGTATTATAATTAAATAATCTCTTCTCCCAAGAAATAAATGGGAAAAGTGCGTAAAATATTCTCTTTTGGAGGCTATTAAATGATCGATTTGACAATCCATCAGGACAAGTTAGAAAAAAGTATCGAACGTTGCAAGGAAAAAAAGATTTTGATTCCAACATTTGCTCAGATGAAGGACCCTTCAAAGATTCCTGATGTTGTTAAGAATAAACTTAAAAATTTAGGTCTTTGGGATGTAAATCCACTCAACCTTTTCAGAATTACTTGGAAAAATGAACCTGTTGACAAAGGTGGTCTCTATGGTGATGTTAACTATATAGAACTTCCTTCATCATTGACAGGAGTCGATGCAAAGATTGTATGTTTAGTTGGTAAATGGTTCCCAACAGGAGCTCACAAAGTAGGAGCTTCTTTTGGTTGCTTAGTTCCAAGACTTATAACAGGACAATTTGATCCAACATCTCAAAAAGCAGTATGGCCTTCAACAGGCAACTATTGCAGAGGCGGTGCTTATGATTCTGCACTTTTGGGTTGTGAATCAATCGCAATTCTTCCAGAAGGAATGAGCAAAGAAAGATTCGAGTGGTTAAAAACAGTTGCTGGTGAAGTAATTGCAACACCTGGAACAGAAAGTAATGTCAAAGAAATTTATGACAAATGCCACGAATTGAATGCAACAAGAGGAACTGATATTTGCATATTCAACCAGTTTGACGAGATGGGCAATCACTTATGGCACTATGAAGTAACTGGACATGCGATGGAAGAAGTTATAAATAAATTCATTGCAAAAGGCGATCGTTACTCAGGATTAGTAGTAACCACAGGCTCAGCTGGTACTATTGCCGCTGGTGATTACTTGAAGAAAGTATATCCAACAAGTAAGATTGCAGGTTGTGAAGCTCTCCAGTGTCCAACACTTATTTACAATGGTTTTGGTGCTCACAGAATTGAAGGAATCGGTGATAAACATGTTCCTTGGGTTCACAATGTAAAGAACACAGATATGATCATAGCTATAGATGATGAGGATTGCATGGGCTTATTGAGATTGTTCAACGAACCAACAGGAAGAGAGTTATTAAAGAAGAATGGCGTTCCTGCTGAATTAGTTGACAAACTTGATTTGATCGGAATTTCTGGTATTGCAAATATAATTGCTTCAATTAAATATGCTAAATACTATGAATTAACAAGTAAAGATGTTGTAATGACAGTTTTGACAGATTCAGCTGTTATGTACCAATCAAGAATTAGAGAACTCAATGAGGAAAGAGGAGCATTTACAGATGTTGATGCTGCTGTAACATTCAATGTCTCATTAAAGAACTTGAAGATCGACCATGTTGACGAATTGAGTTACATAGACAGAAAGAGAGTCCACAACTTGAAGTATTACACTTGGGTTGAACAACAAGGTAAGACTGTTGAAGAATTGAACAGACAGTGGTATGATGATAATTATTGGGATTCAATAGTTGAAAGCACCCCAGCAATCGACAAACTCATTGAAGAATTCAATGCCAAAACAGGTCTAATCAATAATATTTAATGTAAATAATATATAAGTACAAAATAAGATTTATTTTACAGATATTTGTAAAATAAATCTTATTTTTTTTTATTTCAATAAATTAAAATAAAATTGACAATAAATAAAAAATATATTAAAATAATCTGGTAGATAAAAAAACAACAAAAAGGAAGTGATAAATTTGGAAAAACACATAAAAATATTTGTTTTCTTTCTATTACTCTGTCTCACAACAATGACTACTGCTTGTGTTGAAGAAATGAAGGAAAGCAAAAATAATGGAGACATAATTGTAGAAAATAACGAAAATTATACTGAAATAAATGCCTTTGGAATTATAGATGGAGATACACCACAAACACCTCCTGAAAGTGAACAAGCTGAAACAAGTACAAAACTTATAGAAAATTGTGAAAATAATGGAAATATTATGGTAAATAATAACACCTATAATTCTTCTACAAATTCTCCAACAATAAATGTTTATGGTATAAATAACTATAACGATGAAATAAAAAATAGTACAAATAACGGAAATATACAAGTAAATGACAATTCAAACAATTATAATATAACTCCTTATGGTACTGGTGAACTACTCGGCTACAAGTAGCCGAGCTTCTTGCTTCAACGACAGCGGTTATTACCACATTTCGTATTGCTACGAACAGCTTTCCCCCCGTCTCCACAAGCTTATGGAGTAACAATATATTTTGTCCGCCAAGTTCGGGCTGAAGAATATTTATTGCAGCGTTTATATCTCTATCATGATGAACACCACAAACTGGACAAGCCCAAGAACGAATTCGCAAATCTTTCAATAAAGGATTTTTATAACCGCAATGATTACATAATTGGCTACTTGCATAATATTTATCTACTTTGACTAATTCTTTGCCACGAATAAATAATTTATATTCTAAAAAATTTACAAACATACCAAAGCCATTATCCAAAGTTGATTTTCCATTACCAAAACCTTTATTTGACATTGAACGAATATGCAAAGATTCTATACAGACATTATTCCAACGATTGGCTATCTCGAAGGATTCTTTATGTAAAAAATCTTTGCGTTGATTCG
>CADAWZ010000053.1 GCA_902791745.1 uncultured bacterium | reverse complement strand
ATTAGCTAATTTTATTAATGGCATAAAATTTTATCAAAATTTGAAATAATTTAATTTCAAACTAAATATTTTTTGTACATAATTTGCATAATCTTTTTTAACTAACTGGGGCGACACCTCGGCGTCGCCTCAATTTTTTTTCTGGGTAAAAACTTCAAAATTGAATACCTAAACAAAAAAATCGAGGCAATTATTAACCTAAAAAAAAACTTAGAAAGGACAAAAGACATGAAACATTTATCTAAATTGGCGATAATGACTATTTGCTTAATCATTACCGCTCTATTTACCTCGGCATGTGGTGGAGGTGGTAAATCCACACCACCAAGTTATCCATATTATACAGACGACAGTAACCTTACTTTGACTGATTCGTTAAATGCTGACAACATCGCTACTGCTGACATTTTCTATTCTGTTGACAATATAGCAAAATCATCTGATGAAGACCAAGAAATTTTAAAAGCAGAACCAACAGCTAATGACAAAACAAAATTTAAATTACCTGACAATATCGACATAGCCAATGTAAAAATAAAAGCTATCATCACCTATGACAGTGAAGGAAATTTTCTTGATTACTTCTCCAGTTATGATGGTGTAATTGCTGAAAATGGAATTTTTAATATCAATTTTGAAAATGAAAATGGCGATTTTGGAGGAGGTACTGGAACAGAAGCTGATCCTTATCTAATCTCTCAGCCAAGACATTTTGTCAACATAAATAAAAAAGATGATCAAGGCACTTATCTATATTTAGATAAATACTTCAAACAGGACAAAAATCTTGATTTTACACATTTGACAGGTCTAAAGATAGTAAAAGCTGAAGATGACAAAGACATCACAATAGAAACAACTAATGAAAAAGCACCATTTTATAATGAAGGACATGGGCTAACACCTATTGGTGAAATAGATGAAAATTATGACGAATATTACTTTGCTGGTACTTATGAAGGTAATGACAAAACAATAGATGGAATCATGTTTGTAAATACTCCAAAATATCAAATCGGGCTATTCACAGGATTTGATAATGTAAATATTCAAAATTTGACCATTGGCGAAAATTCAATAATATTTATTGATGAAAATAACGAAAATTATTCTAATGACAATCTTTACCTTGGTGTCTTAGTTTCATATACAAATAATTCAACTATTAAAAACTGTACAAACAATGCAAAAATCATTGTCAAAAATATAGAAATAACAACTAATGATTTACATTATTCCTATATTAATGGAATAATGGCTTGTGGAGAAGGTATCATAACAAACTGTACAAATAATGGAAATATTACAATAGATAAAGGCAAATTTGATTGTTTATATGCAAATGGAATAGGTGGAAGTCTTTTTTCTTATAGTTCTGATGAATCAGCTACATTAGATACCTGTACAAATAATGGAGATATTACAATTACAAATAACATAAATTCAATTATAGATGACAATCTATATTTAAAGGTAAGTGGAATTATTAGTGATATAGAAGATGGAGAAATAAAGAACTGCACAAACAATGGAAATATTATTGTAAGTAATAACAGCAATTTATGGCTCTATAGTGGTGGAATAATTGCAATGGCTTATACAGTAAATATAACAAGCTGTACAAATAAAAGAAATATCATAATAAGTAATAATACTATCACAAATAATACATTAGATTGTTATATAACAGCCTATGGAGTCGCATATATAACCAATAACAGTAATACAAAAATTTCTGGTTGCACAAATGAAGGAACAATAACAGTTACAGATAACGCAGAAGATTATTTGATAGACCAAGGCGAGCTTTATAATGAGGATTAAGTGAATAGATAAAACAGTGCCAGTTGATCGCCAATATGATCGACTGGCACTGTTTTGTTGTTATGAATTTAAATTAACTCGTTGTGCTAGTTTAAAAAACTAACTGTTTTATGCGAGTAATATTTTTTATTCCAAATAATTTATTTATAAATAGACAAAGATTAAAAGCCAAAAACTTTGTTATTAATCTTGTGTGTAATCCATTTATTACTTTAGCCAATACTGTCTCTATGTTAAATTGGCAAGTTAGCTGGGAAAAAGTTGTTTCAATTCTTCTTCTTATTTTAAAAATTAACTGTCTCATTTCAGTATCAAATTCTTGTTTTGATTTTTTTTTCTGCAAAGCTAATAATATATGTCCTTTTTCTTTTAATTCTTCTTCAATTTTTTGACCAGCATAGCCTTTATCTGCAATAATGATTGAAGATTCTTGGGAATCATCAATCATATCTAATAAAGCACTTCTATCATCTACATTGGCAGGAGTTACATAAAAATTTTTGACAAATCCTGAAGCTGTAACAAGAACACTAATCTTATAGCCAAAATATGTTTGCTTTTTAGAAGGACATTTACCATAGCTTGCATTGTCTTCATGAAAAGATTTACAAAATTTTGCTCTTCCAAATTTACAAACTTCTAAAGGAAAGCTATCTGCAATAAAAATATTCTTTATATCATTTTCTAAAAATTCAGAAATTAAATTTATAAAGATAAGATTTACTGTTTGCAATAATTTCCTTCTAAGACGATTAAATCTCGTCCTATCACATAAATTTGGAAATAAATCATAATGATTTTTTTTTACAAATGAGAACCAAGATTTTTCACTATCACAACCTAACATTTCACCACATATTGCAATTGTTATAATTTTAGAATCTGAAATTTTCAATTTATCTATATTGCGTCTATTCTTTACAGATTCTGGAACAACTTTTTTGTAAATATCATCTACAATAACAAAAATGAGTGTGAAAAAATCTTTACAAGTTAAATCATTTATGTTACAATTATACTCGAACTTCAAAATATTATGCTCCTTTACATTTACTTTCCAATATTTAAAGTAGATAGATTTTATGCCAGTAGTCAACTATGTAATAATTGCGGTTATAAAAATCCCTTGTTAAAAGATGTACGAATACGAGAATGGGATTGTCCGATTTGTGGTGTTCATCATGATAGAGATATAAACGCAGGAATAAACATAGATAGAGAAGGCAATCGTCTATTTTCAAAAGTAAAACAAGAAAAAAAATGATAAATAAAAAATATGGTTGGGGCATCAACCATTGTGGAGAGGACTCGTAAGACCTCTAATTTAAAATAGAGGCAAGGTTCGTTAATATCCCAGAATCCACTAAATTCATTTATGGGGAGTATGTCAATTTTTATTTTCTACATAAAAAATATTTTATCTTTCATATTTATATGAAAAGGATTAACATAAAAATTTTTAAAAAATCATTGCATAAAATTTTTAAAAGTAGTATAATAACAAAATATAGCGAAAAATAAAGGGCTATTTTTCAGCCCTATTTTTATTAAATACAAAGTGAAAGGAATAAACATGAGCACAATAGAGAATTTCAGAACAAATGAAGAATTCAAAGCTATGACTTCTGCAGCAAGAGCAACTATAGTAACTCCATTTTTTGGAAACAATGTAGAACCAGTAAAAACAATAGCAGAAGCATACAAACTTGCACTTCGTAGCCCTGGCACAATAGAATTGACAGGAATGCCAGTCTATGAACCTGAAAAAATTGGACTTCCCAAAGGTGCAAATCAACTTCTTTTCAACGATGGCAATGTTGTTGGTCGTTGTGCAGCAGCAAGAAGAATTGTAGGAGACACAAACTGTGATCTCAAAAAGATTCTCCCAGTAGTAAGAGAAGCTGTATATAATACAAGATATAAATTAATGTACAGAACAGAAGCCGTTATCGGTCTTGAAAATGATTTCATGATCAAAGCACACCTTTTGATTCCACAAGGCTTTGAAAATATAATGTACTCTTGGCTATTAAACTTCCAATATATAAATGAAGAATATGCAAAAATGTATGCAAATTCAAGAGAAATCCCAGAAGGCGACATCTATGTATTCTCAGATCCAGACTGGACACATCCAGACTTCCCACTCGGTTTGACATTCTTCGATCCAGAACACAACTGTGCAGCAATCCTCGGAATGAGATATTTCGGAGAATTCAAGAAAGGAACTTTAACACTTGCTTGGGGTTCAGCAGCAAGAAATGGATATGCTTCATGCCATGGTGGAATGAAACGCTACAACCTCGAAGGCGGAAAATCATTCCAAGCAGCAGTATTTGGTCTTTCAGGCTCAGGAAAATCAACAATTACACACGCAAAACACAACAACAAATA
This sequence comes from uncultured bacterium, assembly GCA_902791745.1. Classification (GTDB taxonomy): domain Bacteria; phylum Vulcanimicrobiota; class CADAWZ01; order CADAWZ01; family CADAWZ01; genus CADAWZ01. The sequence goes on along the minus strand of CADAWZ010000053.1, from coordinate 23,923 downwards.
TGATATCACTGTTCTTCATGATGACGCATTCATCATCAATGTTGAAAAGAAATATTCAATAGCTCTTGAACCATCATATTTTGATAAAACAGCTGACTATCCAATGGGTTGTGAAGATAACAAATATATCCTCACACAACAGAACAACGGAGCAATAACAGCTGAAGATGGAAAAGTCTATTCAATAACAGAAGACATTAGAAATGGAAATGGAAGAGCTGTAAAATCAAAACTATGGTCTCCAAACAGAGTTGATAGAGTTGATGAACCAATCAATGCTATATTCTGGCTTATGAAAGACCCAACAATTCCTCCAGTTGTAAAAGTATCAGGTGCAGCACTCGGAAGCACAATGGGAGCAACACTTGCAACAAAGAGAACATCTGCAGAAAGACTTGCGCCAGGCGTAGATCCAAACGCTCTTGTAGTAGAACCTTATGCAAACCCATTCAGAGTTTATCCTCTAAAAGTTGACTATGAACGCTTCAAAAAATTGATTGAAGACGGAGTTGCTTGCTATATTCTCAACACAGGCGAATTTATGGGCAAGAAAATCAAAAAAGAGACAACACTTGGCGTTCTCGAAGCTATCGTTGAAGGTACTGCAAAATTTGAAAAATGGGGCAATCTCTCTGACATCGAAATCATGAAAATCGAAGGATTTGATGCTTCATTTGACAATAAAGAATATGCAGAACAATTCTCAAAACGCATGAGCGACAGAATCGAATTTGTAAAATCAAGAAAGACAGAAAAAGGTGGCAAGGATGAACTTCCAGAAGAAGCTCTCCAAGCTCTCGAAAATGTAATTAAAGAAATCAAGTAAATCTGTATAAAAAAACAGCATACACTAAATAGTGTATGCTGTTTTTTTATACAGATTTACCAGCTAAATGACCACTTGCCCAAGCCCAGTGCAAATTATATCCCCCACATATTCCATCAACATTTAAAATCTCACCAGTTACAAACAAACCATTTACTTTCTTAGATTCCATTGTGCATGGTTCTATTTGTGATAATTCAACCCCTCCAGCACATACTTGAGAATTAATAAAAGGCATTACTCCTTCTGCTTTAAAATCAAAATTTTTAAGCAGATAAGAAATTGTCTTTAAATCACTATTTGATATAGAAGAAACAGGAAATGACAATTTTAAATTTGCTCTTTTCATAATTTCAAATGAAATCTTTTTATTTATTACACCATTTAAAAACAATTCCGCATTTAAATGACCAAGTATTTTTCTTCGTTCCAAAAGAAGTGAATAAATCTCTCCCTCTGTAAATTCAGTTAAAAAATCAAGTGAAATAAAAATATCTTCTTTTAAATTCTTTTTTTCTGCAAAAAATTTACTAATAACTCTCGACAAATTCATAATCGGAGGACCAGAAAGTCCATAATCTGTAAATAAAATTTCTCCCTCTGATTCTTCTATTATTTTTTTTGATTTTAAAACACTTGCTTTTCCAACAAATTTCATTCCAATTAAAGATTTAGTACCAAGTGCTTTTACTTGTACAACAGCAGGAAATAATGGCGTTATTGTATGACCAAAATTTTTTAAAATTTCATATCCACTTGAAAAGCCTCCTCCACTTTTAGAGCCACAAGAAACGATTATTTTATCTGATTTTAATCTTTCGGAATTTATATCAATTTCAAAAAAAGAACCTTTCTTTTTTATATTTGTTATCTCAGATTCACATTTGATGTTTATTCCCAAATGTTCAGCTTCAGCAAGTAACATATCAACAACAGAAGAAGCCTGTTTATTCATAGGAAAAATCTTTCCCCCATTTTCTTCTGAAAACAAAATTCCTATCGAAGCAAAAAACTTTTGAGCTTCAGGAACTCCAAAAGAATTTATAGCATATTTTATAAATTTTTCTGCCTCTCTGTTGTATTTATTTAAAGATAAATTTTTATTAGTAATATTACAACGCCCATTGCCAGTAGTAAGAACTTTTTTCAAGACACGCTTATTTTTTTCAAATATTGTAATATTTAAATTTGGATTCTTCCTTTTTGCAAAAATGCTTGCAGTAAAGCCAGAAGCTCCACCACCTATAATAAATAAATTTTCTTTTGACATAATATTTGAATTATTCAATAAAAAAGGAAAATATCATTTTCAAAAACAGATAAATAAAAGGCTTTTAAAAAAAAATGAAGAAATAAAATGTTTACACTTTTTATTAAATTGATGCCTTGTGTTTATTAATTTTTAAAAAATAAGTAAATAAAAAATTGCTCATTTATAGTTTTTTCACAGCCCATATTTGTTTAGCTTTCTTGCAATCACATCGCCTTTAAATAGATACTATTGGGGCTTATTTTAAAATATTAATCAACTAACACAACGAATTAAATTGATTAGTAAATAATTTAGTTTATTATTTTCTTCTATGCCAATTTTTGTGTATAAGATGTTCATTTATACCGCACAAAATTGGCTATTCAAATTATTTAAAAACCAACTTAATAAAATTTACAAAATGAAAAAAATTGAAATTAAAAAGAAAAACGAAGAGAAAAAAAATATTGCTGATAAAACGAAAGAAGTAAAAAAAGAAGCTGATAAAAAGCCAACTGAAAATAAAGAGAAAAAGAGAAAAGATGAAGAAGAAACTTTTATAGAACCTGGAATGTTAAAAGATTCAGGAGCTGTCCTTTTAATCATTATTGGAGCTTTTATCCTATATTCTATAACAAACCCAACTAATTCAGGAAATGTAGGATTAATAATTGGCAACTTTTTAAATGAAACATCTGGAATTGCTTCAATTTTATATCCAATTATAATTATATTGATAGGTTGTCATATTTATAAAAATTTTCCCAAAAAAGTATTGTATTTTTATCCAGCTATAACAGTAGGATTAATTTTTACAATAGAAATTCTCAGATGCCTTTTATTAGAAGATATAACTTTTTTAGGTTCTCCTTGTATTATAGGCAATTTCTTTTCAAATATTATTGAATCAGCAATAGGAAAATTGGGTGCGATAGTAGTTTTATTATTTTTAGCACTTACTTTTTTGTTGCTTTTTACAGGTAAAACATTTAAAGATTTAGGAAAATTCATAAAAGAAAAATACAAACTATTTTTAAGTTTTTTGAAAAATACAAAAGAAAAATTATCTGTTAAATTAACAGAAATGAAGGAAAAAAGAGAAGAAAAAAAACGCCAAAAAGAAATGGAAAAAGCACAAAAAGCTGAAGAAAAAAAGAAACAAGAAGAATTAAAAAAACAAAAAGAAGAAACAGAACATCTACAAAAACAAGAAAATATAATCAAATATCCTAAACAAGAAGAAATAAAAAATCAAATTATAGAAAAAGAAAACAAATATCCAGATAAGCAAGTTGTCAGAGCTTCTGATTATTTCAAAAAGAATTTGGATATTTTAAAAAATCAATACCAAACAGAAGAATCAACAATAAAAACATTATCAAACACGAACAAACAAAATAATATATTTAATAGAAAAAACAATTATCAAGATGATTATGTAAAACAACAAGAAGCAAGAAATAAATTCTTAGAACAAGTCAAATATAATAGAAATAATGAAAATCTTGATGATTTTTTAAATAGAAAAGATAAAATACAAACAAGTTATACAAAAAGTTTACAAAACAACGAATTTAATTCATCTGTTAAAAATACAGCAATAAGAAATGATGATTATGTAAACGATTATTTTAATGCAAATGAAAACAAAAATAAAACTTTAGAGGAATTATATACGTCCACAAATAACGAAATTAAAACAACTTTTTCTATTAAACCAGAGAAAAAGGCAAATGTTGTCTTTGGAACAGGTTCTGCATTGGGTAGAACTATAATGCATCTAAGAGAAGATGGAGACAATAAAACTTTTATTCAAAATAAAAATGATGAAGTAGAAGCTCCTAAAATTATTCAAAATTCAGTAAAAGAAGTTATAGAAATTGATCCTTCAATAGAAAAAAGACAAAATTTCTTAGAAAAGAAAGATGATTTAGAACCTGCTCTTGAAAAAAGAATGAAATTCTTGCAAGATGATAATGTAATAGATGATTCAAAAGAAACAGAAGATACATCAGAACAAGAAGCAACAACTACAAAAAAAGACTTTCTTTTATACAGAAATGAAAGATTCTTTCCTAAAAATGAATCATCTTCAGAAAATACGGAAGAAAATTATCTTGTTCAAAACTACGATGAATCATCAGAAGAAATAATTGATGAGAATTACGACGAGACATTTCCAGACGAATCACTCCCTGATTTAGATACCATTTTTGAAGAAGATGAAGAAGATAATAACGAAATAAATACTAATCAAAGAATAACAAATTATAACAATCTATTAAAAAATAGTATAGCAAAAGCTCAAGAAGAAAAATTAAATCCTCCTCTTGTATATGAAGAGCCAATAGAATATTTTAAACCATCTCTTGATATTTTGAAAGATAAGCCACCTATTGACTTAAGTGAAGCATTTGTCGATAGATCTGATGAGCTTATAGAAAAACTTGAAAATTTTGGTGTTACTGCAGAAGTTTCAGATATTTTGAGAGGTCCTTCTGTTACAAGATATGAACTTGTTTTAGGAGATAATATTAAGGTAAGTAAATTTACAAGCCTTCAACCTGATTTATCTGTATTTTTTGCTTCAAAAATAAGAATTGAAGCTCCAGTTCCTGGAAAATCTTGCGTAGGAATTGAAGTTCCAAACAAAAAAATAGACCCTGTCTATTTAAAAGAAATCATAGGTTCTGAAGCATTTGAAAACAGAAAATTAAAAATTCCTATAGCATTGGGAAAAGATATTGCAGGCGATCCAGTAGTTGGAGATTTGACAAAAATGCCTCACCTTCTGGTTGCAGGTTCAACAGGTTCTGGAAAATCTGTATGTATGAACTGTCTCATTACGAGTATATTATATAATTTCTCGCCAAATGAAGTCCAAATGGTTATGATCGATCCAAAGCGTGTAGAACTCTCAATGTATGAGGGTATTCCCCACCTAATCGACATAAAAGCAACACCAGATTATAACATCATAACAGACCCAAAAATAGCAGCACTCGTTTTAAATCAAATGACAGAGACGATGGATCGCAGATATGATGAATTTAACAGATTCAAAGCAAAAAATATTTTTGAATTTAATGCAAAATCTCCTGTTAAATATCCATATTTAATCATATTTATAGATGAATTAGCAGACCTTATGATGGTTTCAGGTGGTAATATAGAAACTCCAATTTGTAGAATTGCACAAATGGGAAGAGCTGCAGGTATTCACCTTGTTATAGCCACACAAAGACCTACAGTAAATGTCATCACAGGGACAATCAAAGTAAATGTTCCTTCAAGAATTGCATTTGCTGTAACTTCTTCTATTGATTCAAGAACAATTCTTGACAAACAGGGAGCAGAAGAACTCTTGGGAAAAGGCGACATGTTATATCAACCTATAGAAGCAAATGAGCCAAAAAGAGTTCAAGGTGCATATATAAGCACAGAAGAAATAGAAGAACTTGTGGCATTTTGGCAAGAACAACCACCACCAAATAATATGATGCCAATAGATATTGAACCTCCAACTCAAGAAAAAGAAGAAGAAAAAGATTCAAGTAAAGATGCACTTTATGATGAAGCATTAAATATAATTATGGCAGAAAAATATGCATCTGTTTCTATTCTTCAGAGAAAATTAAAGATAGGATATGCAAGAGCTGGAAGAATTATTGATCAAATGGAAAGAAATGGAGTAGTGGGGCCTGCTGAGGGAAGCAAACCGAGGAAAATTTTAATCGGACCTAATGCTGGAAGTTAAACTTGTTAGTTTTTAGATTAATTTTTTAATTTTCTTAGAAAAATATTATTTTATTGTAAATAACTCACTCTAAGGGACTGTGAAAAAAGTCTTTGTATTTTATATCGAGTTTTTAGATATAAGTCATTCACTATACCATTTTTACCGCAAAGTAATTAGGAGGTGTTGGTAAACTCTATTTTTGCGTATTTAATTGGTTAATTTTCTGTTTACGCCAATTTTTGGGTATAAGTCGCTCACTAGGTCATTTTTCCTCTTCAAAAATACTAAATTAAAATAACAGACATTCGTTTTCTAAGTACAATTTGCATGAAATTACTACAGAAAAATGGATATCGTTCGCTGACTTACACCGCACAAAATTGGCTAATTGGTAGTTTACCAACACCCCTTAAGTAGCAAAATTGACGACTTACACAGTAAAAACTCTTACTTAAATGAAAAAACATTTTTAATACATATATAATTGATTTTTAAAAATAAGTAAATAAAAAGTTGCTAAAAATTATCCAATATATGCCTGTATACTACCATTTTGTCATTGCGAGGAAGCTGTGCGACCGTGGCAATCTCAACAACTTAATTTAAGTTTTTTAGTAGCTTATAAAGTAAATCAAGCATAACATTCTAAATAGATTTGATTTACAGCAGGCTTGGACAGTAAAAAAAGTGAATAAAATAACATAAATAAACAAAAAGATTGGAGGGAATAATGGGACAACAAGCTATAAGTTTTTTAGGCATATTTGTAATAATAGGCATTGCATATCTTCTTTCAAATAATAAAAAGAAGATCAATTGGAAAATGGTTGGTATCTGTTTATTATTACAAATAGTATTTGCAGGACTTGTTTTAGGAACACATTGGGGAAAGGCAAGTTTTTTGTGGATAAATGGAGCTGTACAAACTATTTTGGGATATTCAACAAAAGGTGCTGAATTTGTATTTGGAAGTCTTGTAACAGATACAAAAAGTTTCGGCTTTATATTCGCATTTAATGTATTACCAACAATTATTTTTATATCTGCATTAATGCAAATTTTATATTACTATGGGATAATGCAATTCATTATTTCTGCATTGGCAAAAGTTGTTATGAAAGTAATGGGAACAAGTGGTGCAGAAACACTTTGTGCATGTGCAAATATATTTATGGGACACACAGAATCCCCACTTATGATCAAGCCTTATATTGAAAAACTTACAAAATCTGAACTTTTTGCAGTTATGACAGGAGGACTTGCAACAATATCTGCAGGTGTCCTCGGTTCTTATGCAGGAATGTTATCAACAGGTTGTCCCTCTGCTGCTGGTCATATTGTTACAGCTTGTTTAATGTCAGCCCCAGCCTCATTGATGATTGCAAAAATAATGATTCCTGAGACAGAAACACCTGAAACAGCAGGAGATATAGATAAAACAGGCGATGAAAAAATAGAAGAAGAGAAAGAAGAAAAATCAAAAGATAAAAAGATAAAAAATAAAGATAAAAAAGGCGATAAAATTAATAAAATTATAAAAGAATCAATAAAAGAAGCTAAAAAAACAGATTCATCACCAATAGGGTACTGGTTCTCTTTCTATAGAAAAGTCAAATCTGAAAGAACAGATTCAACTCCAATCGGTGCTGCAGCAAGTGGTGCAGCAGTAGGTTTACAACTTGCATTAAATGTAGGCGGAATGTTGATTGCATTTATAGCTTTGATTGCCCTTTTTGATGGATTCCTTGGAGTATTAGGTGGATTTTTTGGAAGACCCGATTTCAATTTACAAATGATATTTGGTGTAGTATTCTCCCCATTAAGTTTTATACTGGGCATTCCTTGGGCTGAATGTCAACAATCTGGAAATATATTAGCACAACACATAGTTTTAAATGAATTTGTTGCATATTCTGAATTGGGAAAAATAGTAGAGGGTTTATCTCCAAGAACTGCAATTATATTGATTTATGCAATATGTGGATTTGCAAATATTTCTTCAATAGCAATGCAAATCGGTGGAATCGGCTCACTTGCTCCTTCAAGAAAACAGGATATAGCACAACTTGGATTTTGGGCTTTAATTGCTGGAGCATTGACAAGTTATTTAACAGCAGCAATAGCAGGTGTAATAACACCAATGTAAATATCTAATCAAACCAAACCCTACAGGGCTGTGAAAAAAGTCTTTGTATTTTATATCGAGTTTTTAGATATAAGTCATTCACTAAGTAATTATCTAAATTATAAAAACAACCATTCGTTTTCTAAATGCAATTTGCAAGGAACTACTGTAGAAAAATGGATATCGTTCATTGACTTATACCGTAAAAACTCTTTATCTAATAAACAGGCAAAAATAAACTAACAAATTGACTTTTTTCACAGCTCCATTTTTATAATTATGGAATAAAACATGAAAAAAATATTTACTTTAACATTGTTTATATGTATAATAATTCTAACAGGATGTAGTACGACAGGAGAAAAAATAAATAAAAAAAATACGGTCTCACTACCTGAGCAAGATATAAGAATTTCTTCTCCAATAACTTCGCATGCTGTATCACAAAAAGAATTTTCAATTCAATTTTATAAAAATTCTGTAAAAAAATCGGGATATAAATGTGCTTCTGCAATGCCAGATGGAAAAACAGGTTATATAATTAGATGTGATTTTTATTCTCCTGATCCTCCCAATATAATAGAAGAAAATTACAGACAACAAAATAATTTTATAAAAGAAATAAATCTTCCAAAATGTAACAAAATAATTGTTTCAAATAATAAAGATATGGCTGTATATTCAAAAAAATCAAAATATGGTTCAACACTTGTTATTACATCAAGTAAAGAAAAAAAAGGTTCTGATTTAGTATATACTGCATTTATTCCAGCTGAAACAAAACAGAAAGAAAGCGAATTATGAACAATACAGAAAACAATTTATCAATGCCCAAATGGGTTTCTTGGATTTTTCTAATATTCATTGCTATATTATTGTTTAATACAATGGATGTTGCAACTCCATTTTTAATAGGTGCAATAATAGCATGGTTTTTAAATCTTTATGCAGAATTTCTCGAAAAAATAGGATTAAAAAGAAATTTAGCAGTCCCCATATCTTTTGGTAGCTGTTTAATTCTGATAATAACTGCTATACTATTTATAATTCCCCCACTTACAAATCAAGTAGTTCAGATAACAAGTAATATAAAAACAAGCATAAAAGAAATTCATAAAGCAGGATTAATAGCAGAACAAAATAAGAGTGGATCAAAAAATCTAAAAACAAAAGAAACAAAAAATGAAGTTGAAAAAATTGAAAAAGCATTTTATACATTTTTACATGGACTTTATGAAAAATTTCCAGTACTAAAAGAAAATATACAAGAAGAAGAAGTAATAAATTATCTAATAAGTAAACAACAAGAAATTTCAAATTTTATAGTAACATTTATAAATAATGCTATTTCAAATATATCATCATTTTTATCTCACATTTTAAATATAATACTTATCCCAATTTTTACATTTTATTTTCTTGTTTTGATGAAACCATTAAAAGAAAGAATAAACTATATATTAAACAAAAGTCCATACGCTTCGTACATAAAAAATATATCTGAAAATATAGTACAAGTTCTTGAAAATTATATTAAAGGGATGTTTATATCATCTACATTATTTGGAGTAACAGTTGGAATTGGAAGTTATATACTATCATTATTTTTCCATACAAAATATTCACTCGTAATAGGTTGTGTTGCAATATTTCTTTCTGTAATTCCATATATAGGAATGTTTTTGATTTCTATTATAGCTGCTTTAATTGTATATTTTACAAGTGGAGGAAATTTAATAGCTTGTATAATAATGATTTTAATGCTCCAAGTAATTAATTTTACTTTTGATAACTATATTTCTCCAAAAATTGTTGGAGATTCAATAGGGATACATCCATTGGTTTCTATGTTTGCAATGCTGGCAGGTGGCAAATTATTTGGTTTTTGGGGACTTATACTTGGCTCACCTTGTGCAGGAATACTAAAAATATTTATGACAAAATTATATCCAACTCTATTTGAAGAAATCCCCTCCTCTGCCACGACAACTGAAGAAAAAGAAGCAAAAGAACAAGAGACAAAAAATAAAAAAACAGAAGATAAAAAGCAAGAGACAAAAGATAAAGAAACAGAAGATGAAAAGCAAGAGACAAAAGATAAAAAAATAGAAGCAAAAGAACAAGAGACAAAAGATAAAGAAACAGAAGATGAAAAGCAAGAGGCAAAAGATAAAGAAATAGAAGTAAAAGAACAAGAGACAAAAGATAAAAAAGCAGAAGATGAAAAGCAAGAGACAAAAGATAAAGAAGCAAGAGAAGAAGAAACGCCGAGAAAAAAGAAATCAAAGAAAAACAAAAAATAAAATATATTGACAAAAAGCCAAAATAACTTATAATATCACTTGTACCTATTTTTAATAAAATGAGGGGGAAATACAAATGAAGTATGTATGCAAAGTATGTGGATATGTCTATGAAGGCGACAATCCTCCAGAGCAATGCCCAATTTGCAAAGCTATGAATCCATTCAATGAATTAAAAGAAGAAAAAGTCTATGCTGACGAGCACAGAGTAGGCTCCGCCAAAGGCCTTGATGAAAAATTAGTAGAAGGACTCAGAGCAAACTTTACAGGCGAATGTGCAGAAGTTGGAATGTATCTTGCTATGAGCAGACAAGCTGACAGAGAAGGTTATCCAGAGATTGCTGAAGCATTTAAAAGATATGCTTTTGAAGAAGCAGACCATGCTGCAAGATTTGCAGAACTCCTCGGTGAAGTTTTAACAAATTCAACAGAAGAAAATGTCAAAATGAGAGCCGCAGCCGAATTTGGTGCTTGTGATGGTAAGCTCCAACTTGCTAAACTTGCAAAACAATTAAATTATGATGCAGTACATGATACAGTTCATGAAATGTGCAAAGATGAAGCAAGACACGGCAGAGGATTTGATGGTCTTTTAAAAAGATATTTTGGCAAGTAAAATTAAAAAAATAGAAAAAAAATCCTGTGGCATTTTTAAAAATGCCACAGGATTTTTTTATTTAGTTGAGATTTTCTTTTTTTAAGCATATTGAAAATGAAGCAATAGAAAAAATAATGGAATTATACACAAAAACTTCTAAACAAATTTTTATAGCAATAGATAAAAAATCATCTTATACAGAAAAAACTGCAAAAATAATAGAAGATAATACTATTATCAATTTAAATTCAGCTTCTGAAGCATTATTTGGATATACTTGGAATACAACATTATGACAAAACAAACACAATTTGAACGAATATTATAAAGAAAATATATCTCCATATTTCTTATTAGGATTATTAAATTCAAAGACTATAAAATTTTTATTGGATAAATAAATTTTCTGATAATAGAAAACAATTTCCAAAAATAAAAGGCGGATATTTAGAAAAAATACAAATTATAAGAAATATTGAAATAGAATCTAAAATAGAAAATTTCTTTGGGTTATTAAAATCAGAATTTTTTAATATGAAGAAATTTGAAAGTATTGATATATTCAAAAAATAACTTTATGATTATATAAATTATTATAATGAAAAAAGAATAAAATTAAAATTAGGTGGACTTAGCCCTAGAGTACAGAGCTAAGTTTCAAGAGTCAAAAAAATAAAATATTGCGTTCACTTTTAGAACTCCAAATGTTCTTACTCCAACTTTTTTGGGAGAGAACACTTTTTGGGGAGAGAACACAAGCAGAGAAAATATAAAAAATAGCAAAAAGGGATAAAAAAATTTAACATAGAAATCATAAAGCGAAAAGTAAAAAAGCATTTAAAAAGAAGAAAAGGAGGGTAAACATGTCTTTATTAATAAAAAATGGAAAAATTATAACAATGGGAGATGATCCCAAAATAATTGAAAACGGTTCAATATTTATAAAAAATGGAAGAATCGAAGATTTTGGAACAAATGACGAAGTAGAAAAAAGAAACGAAAAACCAACCGAAGAAATAGATGCAGAAAATAATTATGTAATGCCAGGTATGATAAATTCACACATGCACCTTTACAGTACATTTGCAAGAGGAATGTCACTTTCTGGTGAACCTGCAACAACATTTGTTGAGATTCTTGAAAAACTTTGGTGGAGACTCGATAAAAAATTGACTCTTGAAGATTGTTATTACAGTGCATTAATGCCAATGATCGACTGTATAAAAAAGGGAGTTACAACAATAATTGACCACCATGCAAGTCCTTATGCAATAATGGGAAGTTTAGATGAGAATGAAAAAGCAGCAAAAGAAATTGGTATAAGAAGCAGTTTTTGTTATGAATTATCTGATAGAGACGGAATAGATAAAAGAAATGAAGGAATAGAAGAAAATATAAGATTCATAAAAAAGTGTAATAAAAATAATGACGATATGGTAAAAGCCATGTTTGGGTTACATGCAGCTTTCACTCTAAGTGATGAAAGTCTTGAAAAAGCAAGAGAATCTGTAGAGGGATTAAATGCAGGTTTTCACATCCACACTGCAGAAGGAATTGCTGATGAAAATGACAGTGAAGCAAAACATAAAATGAGAATTGTCGAAAGACTTAAAAAATTCGATATTCTTGGTCACAAAACACTTACAATTCACTGTGTACATGTAAACGAAAAAGAAATTGATATTTTAAAAGAAGCAGATACCTGTACTGTTCACAACCCATATTCAAATATGGGAAATGCCGTAGGTGTAGCTCCAATGCTCGATATGGTAAAAAAGGGATTAGTTGTTGGTCTTGGAACAGATGGTTATAATTGTGATATATTGGAAGGAATGAAACTTGCAAATGTCCTTCACAAATTAAATACAAGAGATCCAAGAGTTTCTTGGACAGAGCCTCCTCTACTCGCATTCAAAAACAATTCAATAATAGCAGAAAGACAATTTGGCTATCCTATAGGAGTAATCAAAAAAGGTGGAGCTGGTGATGTATTAATTGTGGACTATAAACCTTGGACACCGATGACAAATGACAATATATTTAGTCATATTCATTTTGGATTCTCTTCACACAATATCAAAACAGTTGTTGCCAACGGTAAAATATTGATGAAAGATCATAAACTTGTAAATATTGATGAAGAAAGAATTTCAAGGAAATCACAAGAACTCGCAAAAAAACTTTGGAAAAGAATTTAAAGACAACAAAAGAAAATATAAATTTGTTAAAAATGTTAACATTAATTTTATTGATTTTTCAAATATTTGGTGTTATATTATAAACATCTAAAATTTGAAAATAAAATTAAAAAGGAGATATATTATTATGTTCGCTCCAGGTCCAATAGGTTATCCACCTCCACCTCCGCCTCCAGGTTTTCCACCTCCAGGTCCACATTTTCCACATCCAGGTCCACATTTTCCACATCCAGGACCAGGTCCAATAGGTTTTCCACCTCCACCTCCAGGTCCACATTTTCCACATCATCACCATCATCACCATCACCACCTTCCTCCAGTCTGCTCACCAGGTGCACATCTCGGTGCAGCAATAGGCGTCGGTGTTGGTGCAGCTATCGGTGAAGCAATAGGATCACTTTTCCATTAATTTTTGAATTACACACCGGTGTGATTAATTTCACATCGGTTTTTTTTTGAGGAATTAAAACATGAGTACAATATCAGCTTTTGTCTTGTTTATAATTTTAAATATTCAAAATTTATTTGGATTTCAGAATGTTATAGAAAATCCAGTTATAAATATACAAATAATATCAGAACAAACCACAGAAGAAAAAGATTGGTTATCAGATGAACCAGAAAAAAAGAAAGTAAATGTTCCAAAAAATAATATGCTTCCATTTTTTATAATATTTTTTATATTATTTATATCTATAATTGGAGGATTAATATTCTTAGTCATAAAAGCAAAAAAATGGGCAGATAACAAAAATTCCAAATTTCTATTTGAAAATTTACAAACCTGTCCAGAATGTAGTCACAAAGCCTCGGCAAAAGCTAAATATTGTGAAATGTGTGGCTCTTCACTTACTATAACAGAAGAAAAGGAAAAAAAAGATGAAAATAAATAAAATACTTCCAGTAATAGCTTTTTCTTTATTGACTTTTTGTAATCAATCTTTTGCTAATAGCACAAACATAATCAATCAGCCTTTTATATACATAGCCCAAAATACAGAAAGCAAAAAGCAAATAAAAGCAAGTAATATTGTTAATCGTGTATCTTCATACCACAAACAAATAGGGCTTGACTCAAAACAGACAAAAAAGAAATTTAAAAAAATATTAAAATCTCCAGCAAGATTCTACCAAGCTTCACCTGTTCTATTTTATGAAGATATATTTGACAATAATTATTCTATTTCAAAAAATTCCCCTTATGCAATAATATGTGCAGATACTCATACAGGTAATTTTGGAATAATGCCAGATAAAAAAGGAAATGTTGTCTGGGGACCAAACGATTTTGATCTCTCTGGAAAAGGAAAAGTTGAATGGGATTTAATGAGATTAGGAGCTTCAATACAATTAGCTTCTGAACGGGATCATATAGACCAAGAAGCAGTTAAACCAGCAATTAATTCTTTAATCCGAGGATATAAAACAGAAGCTGATAGAATATCAAAAAATGGAAATAACCTTCCTTGTACTTTGACAAGTAAAGAAGTTACAAATTTTATAAAAAGAGATATGGATAATGCCGAAATCATAACTGAACAAGAATTTATAGCAGATAAATTTGAAAAACAAAATGGCAAACTTTCATATAAATTCAATAAAAAAACAATAAAATTATCACCAACACACCAAAACAAAATAAAAAAAATAATTGTTGATATAGGAAAGAAAAAAAATATAGAATTGGAACCAGTTGCATTTTGTGAAAAACTTGGAAGTGGTGGAAGCACTTATGGTCTAAAACGCTACAGAGTTTTTTCTTATATGCCCAAAGAAAAAAAATATGTGGAAATCGAAATAAAACAGATACTACCTTCAGTTCTCGATAAAAACCTAATCAAAAAATCAGGAAACCTCAAACTTGCAAATGCAAAAAATATTGTAAAATCAATAGAAGAAGTTGGAGGAGTGCCATATGATAGATTTTCTGCAAGTTGCAATTTAGATGGATTAAATTTCATGACAAGAGAAAGATATATGCTCGATGCCGATGATACAGATGATTTCAAAACTGAAGATGACTTAAAAAATTTTGCTTATTCAGCGGGTATAGCTTTAGCAAGAACTCACTGCAGAACAAAAGAAAAAGGTTTAGAAGTAACAAATTGGCTAAACAAAGAATCAAAAATTGTCGATAATCTTTATGATTTTTCTTTAAAATATGCAGGTATTACAAAAAAATATTATAAAGAATTAAAGAAAACTTATAAAGGTGAAAATTAAGAAGTTGTGTTTATAAAGAAAATATTTTCTTATTTTTAGTTTGCAGATGTAAGATGTTCACTTTAACATTTTTCTCTCTTTATTTTTCTAATTTTATTTAAAATAGAGAATATTTTAAGTATGAGCCTTCTTTTTAGATACTACTACGAGAAAAAGTGATGCAGTTCACTATCTTACATCTGCCAAAATTTTATAATTGTTATTTATCAATTATCTTGCATTTACATAAATAAATATAAACTTTAATAATTATGAAAACAACTTCTAAAGTTTTTTTAAAAATCAATTTTTATAAGTTTACCAACAAAAACTAAAAAAGAGATGGCTAATGGAACAAAAAAGAAAACAAATAAATAATGCCAAAAGACAGAGAAAAATTTTTTGGGGAAAATTTAGAAAAAATTTTGAAGAAATAATCCTTGAAAAAACATATTTAAAATATTCAATACAAATATGGTTAATAATTGTCATATTGGCTGTTTTGTTTTCTTTTTTATGTTTAAATACAAAAGAACATCTGCCAATGCCACTTGATTTGACATTGTCTGTTGCATTCATTGCAGGAATTTTATTTGAGAAAAAAACTTATTTTTTTGTTCCTATCTTAACAATAATAAGACATTTAATAATACATAGATTTAATTTAAATCTATTGACTTTAGGAGATGACATAATATATCTACTTGAAGGATTCTTGGTAACATATATAGTCATAATTCTAAACACAAATTACCGAAAATCTGTATTGTATGAGCAGAGATTTAGACATGACATTGAAATGGCAAGAATTGTTCAAAGAACACTTCTTTCAAAGCCTTTTTCTATAGGAAAAACAAAAATAACTGGATATATACATCAATCAATGGAAGTAGGAGGAGATTTTTATTATTTCCGTCCATTCCAAAAAAAATATATACTCATCACAATAGGCGATGTTATGGGAAAAGGAATAACAGCCTCTCTAATCATGTCAATTATAATGAGTGTTTTTTATGAATGGGGAAAAAAGACACTCTCCCCTTCTGAAATGTTTACAAAAATAAACAAACGTGTAATATCGCTTTTTAATGAATGTCGTTTTTTTTCAACTATTCTCTATGGTGTATATAATGAAGAGACATCTGAATTTAATTATGCAAGTGCAGGACACAATGGAGTTATAACTAAAAAAGACGGAACATGTGAAATATTGGAGTCATCTGGTTTTCCTGTTGGTATGTATCCAAATTCAACTTGGACAGACAAAAAGATAAAAATCGAATCAGGAAGTAAAATATTGCTTTTCACCGATGGAATAACCGAAGCACAAAATAAAAATGGTGATTATTATACGATAGATAATGTTATAAAAATAGCAAAGAAATATAATAATTCTTCAGGCGAAGAATTAAACAAGGCTTTACTTGCTGATATTTCAAATTTCACCAAAGGAAATAATGAAGCAGATGACAGGGCTGTAATTATAATGGAAGTTAACTGAGGAAATAAAATGGAAACAGAAAAATTTTTACCAATGACAAGAGAAGAAATGGACAAATTGGGTTGGCCACAACTTGATATCCTTTTAGTAACTGGTGATGCCTATATAGACCATCACAGTTTTGGAGTTGCAATAATAGGGCGAGTTCTTTTAAGTCACGGCTACAAAGTAGGAATAATAGCCCAACCAGATTGGAACGATCCAAAAGCATTTGAAGTAATGGGCAGACCTCGCTTTTTCTGTGGCGTTACAGCAGGAAATCTCGATTCTATTTTGGCACACTACACAGCAGCAAAAAAAATTCGTCATGACGATGCCTATACACCTGGTGGAAGAGCAGGAATGAGACCCAATTTTCCAACAATAGTATATACCCAGATGTTAAAAAGAGTTTTCCCAGGTATAACAGTTGCACTCGGTGGAATAGAGGCATCTTTAAGAAGATGTGTCCATTATGATTTTTGGGAAGATAAGATAAAACCAACAATTTTATTGCCTTCAAAAGCTGATGTTTTGATGTTTGGAATGGGTGAAAAATCCATTCTCGAAATAGCAGAAGCATGTGCAAATGGAAGTTATGATTTTTCAAACATAAGGGGAACGGCAAGACTTTTAGGTAAAAACGATACGGAATTATTAAACCAAGACGAATATGTAAAATTGCCTTCTTATGAATCATGTCAAAAAGTTAGAAGTGCATTATTTGACATGACAAAGATGATCGAAAAAGAGATGAATCCATATTGTGGAAAACCTCTTTTACAAATGCATGGAGATAGAGCATTGATTGTAAATCCACCACAATTTCCACTTACAACAGAGGAAATGGACAAAGTATATAATTTGCCATTTACACGCCTCCCCCACCCTTCTTATAAAGAAGAAATACCAGCTTGGAACATGGTAAAAGATTCAATAACGATTCTTAGAGGTTGTGCTGGTGGATGTTCTTTCTGCAGTCTATCTTTCCACCAAGGAAAATTTATAACTTCAAGAAGCAAAGAATCTATTTTAAAAGAAGTAAAAGAAATGCTTGCAAACTGCAAAAAACACAGTGGAACAATAACAGATTTAGGTGGACCAACAGCAAATTTATATGGCTGTAAAAATGGAATAACTAAACATTGTAAAGGTTGCAGAAGACCAAGCTGTCTATATCCTGAACCATGTAAAAATTTCAAACTCAGTGCCTCAGAAGCAATAGATCTTTACAGAGCAGTCAGAAAGACAGAAGGTGTAAAACATGTCTTTATAAATTCTGGAATAAGAATGGATGTTGCTATAAAATTTCCAAATTATATAAAAGAGCTTGTAAAATATCATGTCTCAGGTCATTTAAAAGTAGCTCCAGAACATCTTCACAGAAATGTTCTAAACAGAATGAGAAAACCTGATCCTGAAACTTTCTATAAATTTATGCAGATTTTTGAAGATGCATGTAAAGAAACTAATAAAGAACAATATATCGTTCCTTATTTTATGTCAGGATTCCCTGGTTGTACAGAAAATGAAATGCAGGTTGTAAGCAATTTTCTTTCAAAAAGAAGATGGAATTTACAACAAGTCCAAAGTTTTATTCCTCTACCAATGACAGCTGCTGCTGCAATGTATTACAGCAATATAGATTACAATACAGAAAAAAGTATGCATGTAATCAAAAGTAAAAAGTTGAGGGCTGAATCAAAAGAACTCTTGGTAAATGCTGTTGAGGAAATTAAAGAAGAGAGAAGAAAAACAAGTGGGCGTCCTGTAAAAATTGAGAAAAACAAGAGATTTGGAAAGCCAGATAACAGATTTGAAAAAGACACAAAATTTGAAAAACATTCTAAAAAGGGCGGTTTCCATAGCTCAAGACAAGAACAAGGGCGAAATTCAAGATTTAGTGCAAATTCAAAGCCAAATCAAGGAAGAAACTCGAGATTTAGTGCAAATTCAAAGCAAGGACAAGGCAGAAATTCGAGATTAAAAAAACATTAAGGAAAATATGGAATGGGAAAAGGCATTATCTACATTATGACATCTATAGTACCTGGATTGATTAAAATAGGAAAAACAAACTCTAATAATTTTGAACAACGCATGTATAATTTAGAACATAATGGATACAGCAATGTAACAGGATTTAAAAGAGTTTTTGCTATTGAAGTTGATAATTATGATGAAAAAGAAAAAATGCTTCACAATATTTTTGAAAAAAGTCGTGTTGCAGATACTGAATTATTTGCCCTTGATGTGAATTTAGTTACAGAACTTCTCTCTTCATTTGCAGGAAAAATTATTTTTCCTAGGACAGAGACAAGAGAAGAAATTTTTGATACTGCTACCGAAAATAGAAAAAGTAAATTGATTCCAAATGGAAGATACAAATTTGAGAAAAAGAAAAAATCAGATAATAATAAGATTGTTAAAGCAACTGCAGAAGTAAAAAATGGAAATTGGAAACTATTAAAAGGCAGTGTACTTGGAATTTCTGAAGATGCTGGTGTTTCTCAAAAATCAAAGAGCATTAGGGAAACATTACCATTAGATAACAATGGAAAATTACTCGAAGATGTTGAACTCGGTGAATGTTCACCTTCATTTGTTGGAGCAGTTGTTCTGAATCAATCAAACGATGGATGGACTGACTGGAAAAATGAAATAGGGCAACCTATAGATATATACAGGAATATTGCTGAATAGGTTACATATCCCACACTCGTAAAACAATATAAGACAAAAGATGAGCCTAATAAAACAATAATTTAACTCGTTGTGTTAGTTAATTAATATTTTAAAATCTACCCCAAATAGGCTCTATTTAGAGGCGATGTCATTGCGAGGGAGCTGTGCGACCGTGGCAATCTCAACCGCTTAATTTAAATTTAGTAATTTATTGAGTAGATCACGCAGAAATTGGATAAATAGAGCCAATCGACTCAATTTTTAAGTAAATAATAATTTACAGCCCATAGATTGCCACGGCTTCCCCCTTGTGGGGATTTTTTTTTAAAAACTCTTAGAGTTTTCAACTATTTTCTGAGCCTCACAATAACAAAATGGCAGTATACAGGCATAGATTGGATAGTTTACAGAAACTTTTTATTTACTTATTTTTTTTGAATTAACTATCCCAAGATGTTAATTTATAAAACGCTCACTCGTAAAAAATAAAATGGACTTTTAAAGTTCATTTTATTTTTTTACAAAAAAAATTTTAAAAAACTATTGACATTATTTTTTTATATGCTAAAATACAATTTAGCAATTAAAATAATTAATTGCTAAAAATAGCAAATAATACTTTTGATATATAATATACATTATTAGGAGGCTATTAAATGGCTATACAAGTAAGACCTCTTGGAGACAGAGTAATTGTAAAAGCTCTTCCAAAAGAAGAAAAAACAAAAGGCGGAGTCATTCTTCCAGACTCAGCAAAAGAGAAACCACAACAGGGTGAAGTAATCGCTGTTGGTACAGGTAAGATTCTTGAAAATGGAACAAAAGTTCCTATGGAAGTAAAAGTTGGCGATAAGGTATTATATGGAAAATATTCTGGCACAGACATCAAACTTGATGGTGAAGAATATCTAATCGTAAAAGAAAGTGAAATCTTAGGAATAATTGAATAAAATAACAGACAAAACAAAATAATCGGAGGAAATAAAATGGGTGCAAAGATTCTTCTTTATGATCTTGAAGCAAGAAAAGCTCTTGAAAAAGGTGCAAAACAACTTGCAGATGCAGTAAGAGTAACATTAGGTCCACGTGGTCGCAATGTTGTTATAGATAAAAAATTTGGTTCTCCAACAATTACAAATGATGGCGTAACAATCGCAAAAGAAATCGAACTCGATGAACCATTCGAGAATATGGGAGCTCAGCTCGTAAGAGAAGTAGCTTCAAAGACAAATGACATCGCTGGCGACGGAACAACAACAGCAACAGTTCTCGCTTATGCAATGATTCATGAAGGAATGAAGAATGTAACAGGTGGAGTAAATCCACTTTTCCTCAAAAGAGGTATTGAAAAAGCAGTCGCAAAAGCAGTTGAAGAACTCAAAAAGATTGCTGTACCAGTTGAGAAAAAATCTGTAATCGCTGAAGTAGCTACAATTTCAGCAAACAACGATAGAGAAATCGGTCAAATGATTGCTGATGCTATGGAAACAGTTGGAAAAGATGGCGTTATCACAGTAGAAGAATCAAAGACAATTTCAACAGTTCTCGAACATACAGAAGGAATGCAGTTTGACAAAGGATATATTTCTCCTTACTTCGTAACTGATTCTGACAAGATGGTCGCAGAAATGAAGAAACCTTTCATTCTCATTTGTGAAAAGAAGATCTCTTCAATAACAGACCTTCTCCCAATACTTGAAAAAGTAGTTCAAATGCAAAAACCTCTCGTCATCATCGCTGAAGATGTTGACGGTGAAGCTCTCGCAACATTAGTTGTAAACAGACTAAGAGGAACATTCCAAGTAGCAGCAGTAAAGGCTCCTGGTTTTGGCGACAGAAGAAAAGAAATGCTCAAAGATATAGCAATTCTCACTGGCGGACAGGTTATTACTGATGACCTCGGAATCAAACTTGAAAATGTAACACTCGATATGCTCGGCAGTGCTGAAATGGTAAAAATCAGCAAAGACGAAACAACAATCGTCGAAGGCGAAGGCAAAGATGAAGACATCGAAGCAAGAATTCACCAAATCAGAACTCAAATTGCTGAGACAGATTCAGATTACGACAGAGAAAAACTCCAAGAGAGACTTGCAAAACTCGTTGGTGGCGTAGCAGTAATCAAAGTTGGAGCAGCAACAGAGACAGAACTCAAAGAAAAGAAACACAGAATGGAAGATGCTCTCTCAGCAACAAGAGCTGCAGTAGAAGAAGGTATCGTCGCTGGTGGTGGTACAGCATTCCTTAACATTCTCAATGCTATTGAATGTGATGTCGAAGGCGAAGAAAAAATCGGTGTTGATATCGTAAAGAAAGCTCTCACAGAGCCACTTCGTCAGATTGCAAACAACGCAGGAAAAGAAGGTTCTGTAATCGTAGAAAAAGTTAAAACACTTGAAGCTGGACACGGCTATGACGCTCTCAAAGATGAGTTCACCGATATGTTCAAAGCTGGTGTTGTTGACCCAGTAAAGGTTACAAGATCATCTCTACAAAATGCAGCAAGTATCGCAGCAATGGTTCTCACAACAGAAACATTGATTGCTGAAAAACCAGAAAAGAAAAATCCTCCAGCCCCTCCAATGCCAGGAATGGATGGCGGAATGGGAATGTACTAAACTATAGATAAATAACAAAAAATAGCTTGTTTGAATTGTTATTCAAGCAAGCTATTTTTTTATATAATAGAATTATTGATTTTTAGTTATCTGCCAAATGTTATTTATTTTATTTCCTGCTATCGCAATTTTTGGGGTGCAATACACTCACTTTAACATTTTTCTCTTTTTATTTTTCTAATTTTATTTAGAATGGAGAATATTTTAATTTAGAGTTTTCTTCTTAGTTTCTACTACGAGAAAAAGTGATGCAGTTCGTTGCATTGCACCGCACAAAAATTGCTCATTCAAATTATTTAACTTCTGAATTATAAAATTTTTCCAACAATGACAGATTTTGTCATTGTACTTTGGTATAATATAATAAAAACAAAGGACGGAAAACATGAAAATAAGTGAATGTGATATTGATTGTTATTTAGTTGATTGGTACGGAATTGATAAAAATGGATATGTTTTTCAGGGGTATTCAACAGGAACTCCTTGTGTTCCTGAATTTGTGTGCTTAGATTACATGAATGGATTAAAAGAATTTGATATTATAGAAGAGTTTTTTCTGAATTTTGAAGGGTTCAATTTAGATAACATAAGATACATTAAAGAATTAGAGGAATATATAATTTCTAAGAAAGATATATCTAATAAATTAAAAGAAATATTAAATAATAAGCTAAATGATAATGAAGGAGATATCATATTTGCTCTAAAAGGCATAACTCCTTTTGAGACATTAGATGGTCTTGATCCACACCGACGCAAAGAATTTGCAAAACACCCTTATCACTATAGAAAAGTAATAGAACCAACAAGTATATTAAACACAAAATTATTGCATTTTGATCAACTACCTGAAAATATCAAAAAAATAATGGATTCCTACAGGGTTGATATAGATGTTCAAAAAGATGATTATTTTTACATACCATCTGTTTTTGATTCACCGCTATTTGAACAAGACTGACCAAAATATTTGCTCCAATTTTGTTTTATATTCATTGCAATATTATATGCCAAAAGACAGGGAACAGCATTTCCTATTATTTTATAAGCACTGCTTGCACTAACTGAAACATTTTCACCTATTTTAGGCAAAATAAATTCATAATCATCAGGGAATGTCTGCAGTCTTGCACATTCCCTGATTGTCAATCGTCTTTCAGTCAATCCTTTTTCCAGTTCTAAAAAATTAACTCCTCCATGTTCTTTGCTCAATCGTCTAAATTCAATATTTCCGTGATGTTCAGACCTTATTGTTGGAGCTACTGAATCTAATTTAATCTCAGTCTGCCCTTGGCAATGTCTCCCCATAAATTTTGCTTTTGAATATCTTTTTTGTGATTCATCTGTTGCCAAATTTGGCTCTTCCAATCCACAAAAAGCCTCTTTGCAATTTACAAATGGCGACAAATTTTTATTATTTTCTGTATAAGAATGTGTCGGTTTTGGAAATGGATCATATTCTTCAGGTACAATTTGATTATTCAATGCGTTTAAAGAATCATCTGTTAATGCAGATTTTTTAAAACCGAGAAAAATAATCCTCTCTCTTGACTGTGGCACTCCATAATCAGCAGAATTTAACAATTTCGTCAAAACCAAATAGTCATTATTTAAAGCACTTGAAAATTCTTTTTCTATCTTATCTTTGCAATCGCCAAGAGTCGTAAGACCTTTCACATTTTCTGCAACAAATAATAATGGTTTAGTCAATTCCAAAACTTCTTTAAAATATAAATAAAGGTTTCCTCTATTTTCTTTTTGAATTTGGGCTTTTGAATTATCATGACCTCTACTTGAATTGAATCCTAGCCTTTTTCCTGCCACAGAAAAATCTTGACATGGAAAACCACCTGTCAAAATAGAAATATTTTTTGGAAATATATCTTCTCCATTTTTA
>CADAWZ010000052.1 GCA_902791745.1 uncultured bacterium | reverse complement strand
AGTATTTTTCTATAAATTCTTTCGTATTCTTTGGCACTTCTGATCCAACTGAAATCTTGACACATTGCATCATATCTCATTTTACCCATTAAATCAGGTCTTTTATGATAGATTTTATATGCCCATAGGATTGTATTATAAAGTGCGTCTGGTGTAAAATCATTAAATATAAAGCCTGTTCCATAGTTTTCAAATTCGTTACAGTTTATGACTGTATCTCTCAAACCACCTGTATTTCTGACTATTGGAAGTGTTCCATATTTTAATGAGTAGATTTGATTTAGTCCACAAGGTTCAAATAAACTTGGCATTAAGAAGAAATCAGAACCTGCTTCGAGTAAATGAGCAGTTTTTTCATTGAATTCAATGCGACAGCCAAATCTACCAGGATATTTTTGAGCCATATAGCTGAAGAATCCTTCAAGATCTTTATCACCTGTTCCGAGTATTGCAATTTGAATAGATGTTTGATTCATCAATCCTTCTGCAATGGAAGCTATTAAATTGTATCCTTTTTGAGAAGTGAATCTGCCAACAGCTCCAAAAATTGGCACTGTATAGTTTGATTCAAGCCCAAATATGTCCTGTAATTTTCCTTTGCATCTCCATTTGCCACTCATATCATATTTTGAGTAGTTATCTTTTATATATTTATCTATTTCAGGATTCCATATATTGTAATCAGCTCCATTTATTATTCCTGAAAAATATTCGCCTTTATTTCTTAAGGCTGTATCAAGTCCATAGCCATTGCCATTAGTAACTTCATAAGCATAAGTTGGACTTACTGTATTGACAAAATCTGAATAGAATATTCCGCCCTTTAGCATATTTATTCGATCGTTTTCTTCAAATTTTTCATAAGTAAAATTGCCCCATCCAATACCTAAATATTCGACATTACTTTTTGGATAATTTCCCTGATATGCCATATTATGGATAGTTAAGACAGATTTTGCATTTTGGATTGAAGTTCCATTTATATCCCAATTTTTTAAATATGCAGGTAATAGTGCTGTTTGCCAGTCATTTACATGGAATATATCAGGAGAATATCCTTTGTCTATACACAATTGCATTGCAGCTCTTGATAAGAAGGCAAATCTTCTGGGGTTATCTTCATAGTCGTTCATGTTTCTATCATGATATAGTCCATCTCTGTCAAAAAATATGTTGTGTTCAATAAAATATACAGGAATTCCGTTGTATTCTGTTTTATAAACTCCACACCATTCTTGTTTGTCTCCCATCCATACGCCCATAGGAGAATGGAATAATTCCATATTTGCTTTTATTGAACTGTATTTTGGCATAATGACAGAAACTTGATGTCCTAATTGTGAAAGACTTACTGGCAAACTGCCTACAACATCAGCCAAGCCTCCTGTTTTGGCAAATGGCGACATCTCAGAAGCAACAAAAACTATTTTTAAACCGCCCATAATTTCACTCCATTCTTTTTTATTTTTCTTTTGTCTTTCTCTCTTTGAGATAATGCCTCTAAATCTATATATGTATTAAAAATGTTTTGTCAATTAAGTAAAGTTTTGATGTGGAATGCAACGAACTGCATCATTTTTTCTCGTAGTAGTATCTAAAAAGAAAACTTCTACTTAAAATATTCTCTATTTTAAATAAAATTAGATAAATAAAAAGAGAAAAATGTTAAAGTGAGTGTATTGCACATCAAAACTTAAAACTAACTATTAAAGGCTATTATAATAAAGTTGATGTTTTAGCAAAACATTTTTGTTATATATATAAGGCGTATTGACAAATAAATTAATACTATCAATACGCCTCTTTTAAAATATATTTATTTAACTGTATGAATTGCCATGCCGTCTCTTAATTTTGGTTCAAACCAAGTTGATTTTGGAGGCATTATCTTTCCTGCATCAGCTACATCTATTAAATCTTCTATTGATGTTGGATATAGAGCAAATGCTACTACAAATTTTCCTGAATCTGTGAGTTTTTTTAATTCTCCATTTCCTCTTATTCCACCGACAAAATCTATGTTTTTGTCTTCTCTTGGTTTCTTTATTCCTAATATTGGATCGAGAAGATTATTTTGAAGTATTGAAGCATCAAGTGATTCTACTGGGTCTTTCTCATCATAAGTTCCAGCTTTTGCTGTGATTATATAGCCTTTTTTGTCAATGTACATGCCAAAATCATGTTTCTTTTCAGGCATTGGAACTTCATCTGAACATTCTTTTATATCAAATTTTTCTTCAACAGCTTTGAAAAATTCTTCTTTTGTGTGCCCATGTAGATTTTTTACAACTCTGTTATAGCCCATGATGTTCATTTCACTTGCTGGGAATATAACAGCAAGGAAGAAGTTATATTCTTCATCACCTGTGTGATTTGGATTGGCTTCTCTCATTTTATTTCTTACACGCATAGCTGAAGCACTTCTGTGATGACCATCTGCTACATACATTACATCTATTGCTTTAAATTCATTTTGTATTATTTCTATTTCTTTAGGATCATTTATAAGCCATAGAATATGTCTTATTCCGTCTTTTGCTGTGAAATCGTATTCACTTTTACGAGATTCTATTTTGTCAAATATTTTTTTGAGTTCTTCTCTGTCTTTGTAGACTAAAAAGACAGGACCTGTATTTGCCATTGTTGCATATATATGTCTTGTTCTATCGTCTTCTTTGTCTTTTCTTGTCAATTCATGTTTTTTGATGATATTCTTTTCATATTCATCTACGCTTGCACAAGCCACAAGACCTGTCTGAGCATGGAGTTTATCACCTATTGGCATTATTTGCTTGTATAGGTAAAAGATAGGCTTTTCATCTTGAACCAAAATGCCATCTTTTTCAAATTGTTCCATGGTGTCTTTTGCTTTTGCATAGACTTTTTCATCATATTGATTTATTTCAGGGTCTAAATCTATTTCAGGTTTTGTTACATGGAGCAAACTGAGTGGATTGTCTTTTGCAAGTTGCCTTGCCTCTTCTGTATTCAATACATCGTAAGGTGGACATGTTACTGATAGAGCATTTTCACTTTTTGGTCTAAGACCTTTAAATGGTTTAACTATTGCCAATTTCGGATCTCCTTTGAAATTTTATATGATAAAAATATATTTATTTATTTATTTTTAATACCCTTTTTTTATGTGCTAAAATTTCTTTAAGTTATTGACAAATTAAAAATAAACAAATATAATAAAGATTAATGTTAGAGGTTTTAAAGTTAGTTTTATTTTGTAAATTGACTTTGAGTACCGCGGGGGATAGCGGGAAAGGCTTCCTCATAAAAAGCCATAGCCTGTAGAGGAAAACCGTTTTTTTAGGCGGTGTCCTTTTTATCTTATCATGAAAGGATTTTTTTAAAAATGGCAGCAGTCGTAGATCCCGGAACATGTGTCGGTTGTGGAAGCTGTGAATCAGTTTGTCCAGTAGAGGCTATTAAAGTTCAAGAGTCAGTTGCAAAAGTAGATGAGAATACATGCATTGAATGTGGAGCATGCACAAGTGAATGTCCTGCTTCAGCAATTTCTCTTCCTTAATTAATAGTAGTTTTCAGAGTGTGTAAGGACATTGTTATCTATTATGTGATGGCGGTGTCCTTTTTTTGACTTTAGTTTTATTTTTGAGGAGGCTTTTGGTGGGGATTATTAAATGTCCTTCTTGTTCTGCTGATGTAGATGATAAAATGCTTTTTTGTCCTAATTGTTTTGGTGAATTAAAAGCGACAAATGATTCATCGAAAGACAAAAACGCTTCTGTTTCGACTGATAAAGTAGCAGAGGAAAAAACAGAAAAAAATACAGAGCTTATAGTATGTCCTTCATGCGGTGAAAAATCGTCAAAGGGAATGCTTTTTTGTCCATTTTGTTTTAATGAATTTAGTTCTTCAGAAAATGATTCATCATCAAATGAGGATGAAGATATAGACCCTAAACTTTTAGTAGATGAAAAATATTTAAAACTTGAAACTTATAAAGAAGGGGATAATTTTTCTGTATATAAAGCCTGTGATAAGTTTGATAAAAACTCTGTATATTCTGTTAGAGAATTTTCATTTTCTGCAGATAAAGAAGAAGATATCACAAAAAAATTTGATGAAATTGCAACAGATGTTTTAAAATCGTCTCATTCGTCAATAGCTAAATTATTTGACTATTTTCATAGGGATAATTCTCTATTCTTTGTATATGAATTTGCAAATGGAATTCCTTTGACGAAGTTTTTAAATGACTTTTATAAGAAAACAAAATTGGCACTGCCAGAAGGAATGCTCGTATTAATTGCAGTTAAATTACTTGATATGCTAGAATATCTTCATAAACTTGATAAACCTTTATATTGTGTAGATATTCGACCTTCTTCAGTCATTGTTTCAGAAGATATTTCAGAGCTTTTATATGTAAATTTGGGAGTTTCATATATTCAAGATTTAATTGGAATTTATAAGGATATTCCAGATAATAGTCATGATTATTTTAATTCCTTAAAAAATCCTAAAAGAGATCTTTGGTGTGTTGGTTCTGTTCTTTATTATCTTATTTCAAATCTTGATTTGCAAATATTTGAAAGTCGAGAACCTGCTCCTATAGACTCTATAAGAAAAGATCTCTCTCCTGGCTTTTGTGAAATTCTTACAAAATTACTTGGAACTGACAGGAAATCACAATATTCATCAGCAAGTGAAGCCAAAAAAGATTTCCTCAGCAAATGCAAACCACGTGGTATTAATACTTATGATTTTTATTATAAATTGATAAATTTTGATCCTGAATCTGTTGTTTGGAATATGCATTGGGGAAATAATTCAAGGACTGGCTCCATAGGAAATAATACATCTATTCCAATGAAATTGGCTTGGTCATTTCCTTCCTCTTCAAAAACAAGCGGTTTTATGACACCTTTTGGAAAAAATATAGTAGCTTCTTTCAATAATGGAGAAATATTTGTTTTGAATTCTTCAAAAGGGAATTGTAGTTGGAACTGCAATATGAGGGAAAAATTAAATCCAGTAATATCTGATGGTAAGAGAATTTATTCGAGTAGTTCTTTTTCGCCTTCGGTATTTTGTTTTGATCCTGAATCTGAAAATCCTGGAGTTTGGCGTACAAATATAGATGGAATGTTGATGACATCGCCATTTTTTGGTAATAATAATATTTTATATCAAGTCTCTTATAATGGTGTCATATATGCAATATCTCCAGATAGTGGGGATATTTTGTGGCAAGAACCTTTAAATATAATGACAATTTCTCATCCTGTGTTTAATGATGATTATATTTTTGTTGCAGGATTAAATGGTGTTTTGTATTCTTTTGGAATTGAAGATAAAAAAGTGCAATGGCATTATGAAACAGGAAGTAATATTTCATTTCCATGCACTTTAAATAATGAATCTGTTCTGATAACGACAACAACAGGAGTTATTTTTAATGTCGATATAAATACTGCTTCTTTGAGATGGAAACTTGAAGCTGATTCTCCATTATGTTCTTCCATTAAAGCATTACCTGATACTTATATATTTATAACTCAACAGGGGATAATGTATAATGTTGCTTCAGATGGTTCTGTAAGGTGGAAATTAAAAGTTGGTGGACAAGGCGAATATTTCTTCTCTATTACAAATAATAAAGCTTATGTTTTTTCACCTGATGCTCGAATTCTTGTTATTGATTTATTTAAGGCTAAATTAGTTGATAAAAATAGTGTTAGAATGAAGATTGCTTCTGAACCTGTAATATATAATGGTAAATTATATTTTTCAGTTCAAGATGGGACTGTTTTTTGTTATTGTTAATTATGATATATGTTATTTTTGAATCAATTCATTATGTTATGAAGGCAGAAAAGGCTTTGAAGAAAGAAAATATCGAGTTTGAGTTGAGACCAAATCCTGCAGAATTAATTTCGTCTTGTGGATTGTGTATTTCTTTTAAAGAGGATATTTTACAAAAAGTTTTGTCTATTTTTTGTTCTTCTCTTAATAGAGATATTTTTTCCTTTTATAAAAGGGAACAAGACGAATTTGTCAAATTAGATATATAAAAGTTAAGAGGGCTGTAAATAATAGCCCTTTTTTTTATAAAGGAGGAAATATTGAAAAAAATATTTTATTTTTTTGTTTCTATTTTATTTATTTTTTCATTAGTAGCTTGTTCAAAAGTTGAAGAAACTTCTTCTAAACCTCCTTTTGATTATTTAAGAGCTTTTGGTGGTGCCTCAAATGAAGAAAATTCAAGAGTTTTTCCATTAAAAGATGGTACATTTTATGTTGTGGCAAGTACTGATTCTCCTGCTAAAAGTGGAGATATTCCATCATCAATGCATCTTTCGAATGATATATTGAAAAATATATCTGAAAAGACTTCATCAAGTTTGGGAGATGAAGCTTCTGATATTTGGCTTTTCCAAATAGATCCAAGTAAGCCATATAAAGACCAAATCATATATTCTCGCTGTTTTGGTGGAACTGCTCGAGAAGAATTGTGGACTGCCTGTGTAGATGAAAATGAAAATGTCGTTATATGTACTAAATCTCGTTCAAATGATGGTGATGTTAAGACAGATAATAATAGAACTTGTTGGATATTTAGAGTTGACACTAAAAAGCCATATAATGAGCAAATAACATATAGTCAAATATTTCCTCAGTCATATATGTGGATTCCATTGGATATAAAGCCAATGGGTAAAGATACTTATTATTTATTGTATAATGGTGAAAAAAATGGTGGTCGACTTTGTTCATTGATGATACTTGATTTTTCTAAAGATGTTAAACAAAATCCAGTTTTTGATAGAGAAATTTTTGTTCATACTTCAACAGATGATATGAGGTCTTGGTTTGTTTCTCCTCATATTGCAGTTTCTGATAAAGGAATTCTAACAATGGTTTGGGCTGTGGAGAGAAATAAACTATTTTCACCTTTTGAAAAAGATAAGCCTTTAAATATTGACAAAACCATAAATTATATAGAAGAAGAGATAAAACCAGAAGAGAGGAATGCACTTGATATATTAGTTATTTCCCTAAATCCAAGATTATCAGAAAAAGATTGGATAGTATATTCGAGAATTATTGGTGGTTCTAAATGTGACATATTCCCAAGAATATTAAAAGCAGAAAATGACAGTTTTTGGATTAGTTTTTTTTCAGCATCTGATAATGGCGATATGAAAAATAATGTTGTAAATCAAGCTACAAGTTCTTTAGCTATTATGAAAATAAATCCAAAATTAACTAAAAATAAACAAATTGAGTATTCTAAATTTATACATGCAGATAAATCTTTTATTACTTCTGCTCCTTTTACAAATTGTGATAAAAATATAGTATTTTTCTTTACAATAAAACCTTCAAATGATAAAAATAAAATTAAGGATATTAATTTGACAGACAATCAAAAAATGGATAATATATTTTTTCCATTTGTGGATATCAAAGGAGAATATGATAGATTTGGTTATTCAAAATTATTTATTTTGGATCCTGAAAGAGAAAAACATTATTTTCAAGATTTAAAAATTCCACTTAATGGTGGAGGACTTTTGAATCCAAATATAGCTTTTGCAGATTCTTCATTGTTTTTTGCTATGGATTCGTCTACTCCGTCTGGAATTGGTGATATGCCATTTTATAAGAGATCTTTTATGGAGGATTTATTTAATAAGGGGATATTGAAGGATATGTTTTCAAAAGATAATATTGCTTCACCTACTTTTAGTTCTGAAATTGTTGTTGGCAAAATTAAATTAGAAAATATGAAAGAATTTTCTAATTCTGAGAAATAAGGAGAAAAAATGGAAAAAACTTTGCTTTATTTAAAAAAAATAAAAAAACAAAAATTGTCTTTTTTCGATATTCTGATTTTTGGATTGTTATTTGAGATAGCTTGGATAATTCCAGGAATAGATATATTTTCTTTGATAATTCCTTTAGGAGATTCTATAAATTTTTGTCTTTCATTTCCTTTTTGGGGATTATTGACTGTTAGAACATATAATCCACAGTTGATGTTTATTTTGGCTTTTTCCGTTGTAATTCTTCTATCATTAATATTATCTGTTGTTTATATATTTTTTCACTGTAAAATATATAATGTTGTTGTAAAGAAATTTTTGAATATTGAAGAAAAATCAGAAATTAAAGCATTGTATGGAGAAAAGACAGAATCTGTAAAAAAATATTATTTTTGGGAATTGATGTGTTTTTTTATTAAATGTCTTATATCTATTCCATTTTTTGTATGGTCTCAATTTTATGCTCAATTTTCTGATAGAATAGAACATGTTATAATAGCAATAATTGTTGTTGTGCTTTTTATAATTGTCGATGTATATGTTATTTTAACTCGTGTTTTTATTGTTCCAACATTTATATCAGATAAATATAAAGAATTAAATTCTCAAGGTCTTTTTTCACTTTCAAACAAAATTTTTTCAATAAAATTATTCCTTCCTTGCTTGTTTCTTGCTTTTATATATCTATTTGCAAATGTTTTAGCATTTATTGGAACTACTATAATTTTTGTAATAATAGAAAAGTTTGCATTATTGGGATTTTTTAAGTTACTTCTTTGGCTTTTATTTGCAGTTGTATCAGGAATTTTAACATATTATATAGCTATATTTTGTTTTGTGTATAGTCTATCTTGTCAAGAGCTTATATTTCCAGAAAATCCTTTGATTTTGGCAAACCGTTCAGATGAAGGGAAAATAGAAGAGGTCTATACAATTTTTGAAAAGGATAAAATAAATGAAGAGTAGGTTATTTATTTTAAAAATATTTTTTACTTTTTTATTTATTATTTTCGTTTTGACATCCTGTACAACTAATAAAGAAGTTAAAAATCAAGAAAAAAATCCTTCTTTTGAATATTTAAATGTATTCGGTGGTGTATTATTTGATGCTCTTGGAAGAGTTTTTTCTTTAAAAGATGGTACTTTTTATGTCATAGCTGAAACATATTCTCCTGCTTCAGCTGGAGATATTCCTAAATCATGCAATTTTAAAATTCACAATTTGCCTAATATATCTAATCTTGATATGGAGGATTGTGGAGATATTTGGATATTTCAAATTGATCCAAGAAAAGAAGATGGAAAACAGATTATTTATTCTCGTTGCTTTGGAGGAACTAAGGGAGAGGGAGTTATGTCTGTTGCTATTACGGAAGATGAACAGATAGTAGTTTTTGCTGTATCAAATTCAGATGATGGTGATTTGGCGAACGAGCAAATAAAAGGTAATAAAAGATGGATATTTAGAGTTGATCCAAAGAGAACATGGAAGGAACAGATTACTTATAGTAACAGTTTTAATTTTTCAGATTTTAATATTGTTAATGATATTAAATTTGCTTCAAAAGATATTGCATATCTTTATTCAAATAGAAAATACCAAGATGGATTTATGTATAATTTGAAAGTTATTGATTTATCAAAGGATAGAGAAAATAGTCAGACTTTTAATAGGGATATATTTTTTACAGATATTCAATTAGTTAGAGATGCTCCAATTTTAACAAAAAATAAGATGGTAATAGGAGATAATGGAATATTAACTATTACAATATCTGCAGTAAAAGACCATTTATTTATGCCAAATGATATAAAAAAAGCATTGAATGTTAATAGAACTACTTCTTATAAAGAAAATAAATCTAAAGATGATAAAAAAATAAAAAAGCGTGGTATTGAAGCAGATATTTTGGTCTTATCTCTCAATCCTAAACTTTCTGAATCTGATTGGATTCTTTTTTCAAGATTTATTGGTGGAAATAATAATGATTTTATGCCTTCTATTCTAAAAGCAAAAAATGAAAAATATTGGATTTCTTTTTTTTCTACTTCTTGTGACGGAGAATTAAAAGGAATTAAATCAACAGATAAAGATAAAAAATATTCTAATATGGTTTTATTAAAATTAAATCCTAATAATTCTTTTGATAAACAAATCGAGTATTTGAGATATTTTTCACTTCCAAAAGATGAAGCTTTAGGTGGATTATACAGTTTTGCTAAAGATGAAAATGATAATATTGCATTTATAGCTAATAATCTTAAGCGTATAAAAACAAAAGATGATGATAACGGAAATATTGTTTTGGAAAATAAAGATTATGATAGAGAAAAAAATGTAGTATTTCCTTATGTAGAAGACGAAAGATTTCATAAAAGTTATAAATTATTTTATATAGATACTAAAAAAGATGAAGTATTTTATAAAGATTTGTATGTTCTTATTGATACTTGTTATGCGTTAGATTTTTATGATAATTCTTCTTTGGTTTTTGCTATGAGTACTAATAGTAAGCCAAATGTTGGAGATATGCCAAATTATAAAATTTCTGTTTTAGAAAATTGGATAAATGAAAAGTCTTCTTTAGATGAAAATTTTTATTCCAATATTTTAGTTGGTATTTTGCCAATAAAAAATATGAAAAAATTGGAAAAGTAAAAGATATAAAAAAATCTTGTTTATGTCGATAAGCGAGATTTTTTTATGTTATAATCCAATATGTGAACATAAAGGAAAAAAATATAATATGCTTATAAAATTTTTGAAGAAGATAAGATCAATGAATAAAATATTTGTTATTTTCTTATTTATGATTTTGATTTTGACATCCTGTACAACTAATAAAGAAGTTAAAAATCAAGAAAAAAATCCTTCTTTTGAATATTTAAATGTTTTTGGTGGTGCATTATTTGATATCGTAAAGGGAGTTTTTCCATTAAAAGATGGTACTTTTTATATTGTTGCTGAAACACATTCTCCTGCTTCTATTGGAGATATTCCTAAATCCTGTCATTTTAAGTTGAACGATTTGCTAAAAATGTCTAATATTAGCATGCAATTAGAATATGTTGGAGATATTTGGGTATTTCAAATAGATCCAAGAAAAGAAGAGGGAAAACAGATCGTTTATTCCCGTTGTTTTGGTGGAACTAAATTGGAGAGTGTTAAATCAGTCATTCTTACTGAAGATGAACAGATTGTCGTTGTTGCTTTGTCATTTTCAAATGATGGTGATTTGTCAAATGAGCAAATCGAGGGTGCTAAAAGATGGATTGTTAGGATTGATCCAAAGAAAAAGTGGAATGAACAAATTACATATAGTAATAGTTTTGATACTTCTGATGTAGACGATGTCCAAGATATTAAATTTGTTTCTAAAGATATTGCATATATTTATTCACACAGAAAATCTAATAGTGGAAATTTTTATAATTTAAGAGCTATTGATTTCTCAAAAGATGGTTATAATAGTCAAATTTTTAATAGAGACATATTTTTTACAGATTTTAATATAATTAAAGATGTTCCATGGTTTACAAAAAATAAGATGGTAATAGGAGATAATGGAATAATAAATGTTGTTATATCCGCTGATAAAGACCATTTATTTATGCCCAAAGACAAAAATAAACCATTGAATATTAATAGAACCATTTCTTATAAAGAGAATAAAGTAAAAGATGATAAGGAAAGACGTTTAGGAAAATATTCAGATATATTATTTTTATCTCTTGATCCCAAACTTTCTGAGTCAGATTGGATTGTTTTTTCGAGACTTATTGGTGGAAATAATAGTGAGTCTATCCCATCTATTTTACAGGCAAAAGATGGCAAATATTGGATATCTTTTGTATCTTCTTCTTATGATGGAGAATTAAAAGGAGTTAAGTTTAAAGGTAAGGAGGACAATTACTCTAATTTAGTTTTGTCAAAATTAAATCCTAATGCTTCTTTTGATAAACAAATCGAATATTTAAAATATTTCTCAACTACCAGTAAAGATGAACACCTTAGATTTTATTGCTTTGCTAAAGACGAAAAAGATAATATTGCATTTTTAGCTGACAGGCGTGAAGTTAGATACATTGATGGCGATAATATTGAAAATGCTGTTGTAGATAATAAAACTTGTGATAAAGAAAAAAATGTACAATTTCCTACTTTAAAGGAAAAAACATATAATTTTAATAAAAGTTATGAGATTTTTTATCTCGATACTAAAAAAGACGAAGTATTTTATAAAGATTTATATATTATTCCAGATGCTTATTATTGTTTAGGTTTTTGGGATAATTCTTCTCTGTATTTTGCTATGAGTAATTATAATAAGCCAAATGTTGGAGATATGCCAAATTATAAAATGTCGGCATTAGAGGATTTAGTAAATAGAGAGTTTTATTTAGAAAATGAAACTTTGTATTCATTGATGTTTAGGTCTATTACTTCACCAGATATAGATTATTCAGAAAAAAATTATAATTGGAATATTTTATTCGGCACTTTGCCAATAAAAAATATGAAAAAATTGGAAAAATAAAAGACATAAAAAATCTCGCCTGCAGTTCGTAATTAAGCAGGCGAGATTTTTTTCACCAATCATCCTCTTCATCTTTTTTGCGTTCCCAAAATTTAAGTTTATCAAAGAATTCTTTAATTTTTTTTTGTTTTACAAGCATATCTGTATATTCTCGTGGAGCTTCGTCAAGTATTCTTCCTTTATGATTTTTATCCAACCCAAGTAGGTATTTTAAATTTTCTTGATGTTTTTTATCACTTATTCTCATATACTTTTCCTGCTTAAAAAATGAAATTTTAAGGAGCTTAAATGCTCCTCTATACAGTTTCCTCTTTTTTAGTTTGTATGATTTACTAAAAAGTTAAATCATCCTCTTCTTTTTTTTGTGGTTCCCAGAATTTGAGTTTGTCTAAAAATTCTTTTACTCTCTTTTCTCTGACTAATTGTTTTGTCAATCTCGGATTTTCGTCCATTATTATTCCTTTATGATTTTTATCCAATCCAAGTAAATATTTCAAATCTTCTTGATATTTGTCAAAATCTGTCTTTTTCATAGAAATATTTTCCTTTATTTTTTATAAAGTAGGTGAGTGATATTTTCCTTCAGGATTTCTTTGACA
>CADAWZ010000051.1 GCA_902791745.1 uncultured bacterium | reverse complement strand
TAGAAATGGAAGATTTAGGCGATAGCTCATTTTGTGAATCATATGGAATCAAATATCCATATATCGGTGGCTCAATGGCAAAGGGAATAAGCTCTCCAAAAATTGTTAAAGAACTATATAAAATCGGCTGTCTTGGATTTATAGGATCAGGTGGTTATTCATTAAAACAACTCGACATTGACACTGATGATCTAATAAAAAGAAATATAAAATTTGGCTGTAACATAATAAACACACCATCAAATTATTCTGCAGAAAAAAATACTGTTGAATTACTTCTCAAAAAAAATATAAACATAGCTGAAGCATCTGCATATATTGAATTTACTCCTGCACTCATCAAATTTGCTGTAAAAGGTTTAAAAAGAAATGACAGTGGTGAAATTGTAAGAAAAAACAAAATAATAGCAAAGGCTTCAAGAATTGAAGTTGCCAAAAAATTCTTCTCACCTGCCCCTGAAAATATTTTAAAAGAACTTCTCAATTCAAGAGAAATAACAGAAGAAGAATATAAATTAGCTCTTGAAATTCCAGTAGCAGAAGACATAACAGCAGAAGCAGATTCAGGCGGACACACAGACAGTCGCCCTGCCCCATCTCTTCTCGGTTCATTTATTGAATTGAGAGATGAAATGCAGAAAAAATACACCCAAAAATTGAGGATAGGATTTGGTGGAGGAATAGGCTCCCCTGCCTCAGCTTCTATGGCATTTGCCTCTGGTGCTTCATATATCGTAACAGGAACAATAAATCAGGCTTGCCAAGAATCAGGAACATCTGACATAGTTAGAAAAATGCTATCACAGGCAAGCCAAGCAGATACAGCCATAGCTCCTTCTGCAGATATGTTCGAAATAGGAGCAAAAGTACAGGTATTAAAAAAGGGAACACTATTCCCAATGAGAGCCCAAAAATTGTATAATATTTACTGCTCATATCAAAGCATTGATGAAATTCCAGAAAAAGAAAGAAAATCACTTGAAACAACAATTTTTAGAGATAGTCTTGAAAATATTTGGAATAGCACAAAAAAATTCTTTGAAACTGCCGATCCAGAAATGATAAAAAAAGCAGAATCAAGTCCAAAATTTAAAATGGCTCTTATTTTTAGATCATATTTAGGACAATCTGCAAAATGGTCAATAATAGACCAAGAAGATAGAAGAATTGATTTCCAAATTTGGTGTGGTCCAGCAATAGGAACATTTAATCAGTGGTGCAAAGATTCCTTTATGGAAGATTACAAAAATAGAAAAGTAGCAGATGTTGCTTTGAATATTTTGTATGGAACTGCTGTATATCAAAGGCTTCTTGAACTTAGAAGACAGGGAATCGAGCTTTTCTCGGCAATAGATTTAAAACCAAGAGAGAATATAATTATTTAATTGCAAAAATTATGATTAATAAAACAAATCTAAGTATAGACAATTTTGACAATTCAGCTTTTTTAGAGGATATTCCATTTGATAAAGTTTATGAATTTGCAAGAAAAGAAGCAAGTAGAAAGAAACCTGCGTTTTTTGTTCACAAATATTTTGCAAGAAGAATAACTCTAAATTTTAGAATGATGTTATTAGGAGCTTTACTTTCTAAAGAAGATTCCATTTTTGATGAAATTTACAAAAGTCATAATTGCAAAAACTTAGAAAATATTACAATTCTCGATCCTTTTATGGGTGGAGGTACAACATTATTTGAAGCAATTAGATTTGGTACAAAAGTAATCGGCTGTGATTTGCAACCTCTATCAAAATTTGTTACAAAAGCACTTATTCAAGATATAAACATAGATAATCTAAGAAATGAGCTGAAAAAATTAGAAAATTCTGTTTCAGAAAAACTCAAAAAATATTATGAAACAGAATGTCCAAATTGCCATAAAACAGCTGATGTAATGTATTATTTCCATGTCAAAAAAGTTAAGACAAATACAAATTGTAAAGAACATTTTCTTTATTCAAGTTTTGTAATTTCATTCAAAAATAATATTTTTACTCTAATATGCCCAAAATGTGGAAATTTATTTGAACATAATTTTAAAGAAAATGGAGAAGCAATTTGTCCAAATTGTAAAAATAAAATTTTCGATCCTAAAGAAGGATATGTGAAAAAAGGAAAATTCACTTGTAATAATTGCGAAGAAGAAAAAAATTTAATTGATTATACTTTTGAAGATGGTTATCCATTTTCAACACAAATTGTAGCTTTAGAATATTTCTGCCCTAATTGTAAATCACATAGCTATAAAAAATCAGAATATGAAGATATAAAATTATATGAAACCTCCTGTTTTGAATATGATCAAATAAAAGACAGATTACCGATTCCTCAACAGACAATACCAACAGGTTACAACACAAACCAAATTATAAATCACGGTTACAAAAAATTTAGTGATTTATTCAACAAAAGACAATTACTCTGTTTAGGAACTCTTTTAAAATCTATAAATGAAATTGAAGATAAAGATTCTCAATTTTGGCTTCAAGTAGCATTTTCAGGAATGCTTGAAATGAATAATATGTTTTGTAGGTATCAAGCAAATGCCTATAAAATATGTAACATATTCTTTAATCATGCCTATGTTCCAATAACAATGCCTGTCGAAAACAATATTTGGGGAACAACTTTAGGAACTGGAACTTTTATAAAAACAATTGAAAAAATAATTCGTTCAAAAGAATTTTGTACAAATATTTACGATATTTTCACAGATAAAAAATATTCTGATGAAATTGTTAAAACAAAACCTACAGAAAATATAAGTGAATTAGCAGTTAATAGACCTGTTTTACATTGTGGAGATTCGAAAAATTTATCTTTTATAAATGATAAATCTATTGATATTATTTTGACAGACCCACCTTTTGGATCAAACATAATGTATTCTGAATTAATAGATTTTTTTCATGTTTGGAATTATTACAGTTCTATTGGAAAGGAATTAGGATTTACCGAACCTCTATCACCAAAGGATAACGAAATTATTGTTAATTCACAAACACACAAAACTCAAGACAATTATTCAAATGATTTATTCATTGTATTCAAAGAATGTAACAGAATTTTAAAAGACAAAGGTTATCTTATTTTTTCTTTTCATGATAAAAAAATAGAAAGTTGGTTTTCAATTTTTGAAAGTATTTTTAAATCAAATTTTCAAATTAAAAAAGCATATCCTCTGCACTCTGAAAGCCGTACAGGAGCTCACACATCAAACAAAAACTCAATAGCACTTGACATAATGATTATTTGCACAAAAAAAGATTCTTCTTTTTATGAATCATATAATTTACAAAAAGAAGAATCTATAAATAATCATGTAGTTTCAAAAACTGAAAAAATCCTAAATAGACTTTTTAGTGTAAATGCTGAAATAACCGAACTTGATATAAAAAATATCTTAATATCGCAATATCTTACTGCATGTAATATTGAAAA
This sequence comes from uncultured bacterium, assembly GCA_902791745.1. GTDB lineage: Bacteria > Vulcanimicrobiota > CADAWZ01 > CADAWZ01 > CADAWZ01 > CADAWZ01. Next base: position 9,547 of record CADAWZ010000051.1, on the reverse strand, counting down.
ACTTAATCTTGAAGATACTGTAAATTATGCTTCATCGAATTTAACTAATAATATGTTTAAAATTTGCAAATTGTTTTCAGAAAATATTACAAACAAACGCACAGGTTGGTGGAGTGAATTATTTAGAAATTATTGAAACATTTACATCAATTTTCGTAAATATTAAGATAAAGGAAAAGCACGGAAATCAATTTTTTAATTCATAATAATTTTCAAAAATACTATTTTTTTATTTTGTGCTACTTTCTAATATTTTTTTTTTACTTATGACCTAATTGCATGTTTTACTTTTTTGGTATAAGATGTTCACTTTAACATTTTTCTCTTTTTATTTATCTAATTTTATTTAAAATAGAGAATATTTTAAGTAAGAGTTTTCTTTTTAGATACTACAACGAGAAAAAGTGATGCAGTTCACTATCTTATACCCAAAAAGTTTGTTGAATTGAATAATTGTAGCGTATTTTTGAAAATTATTTAACTGCAAAATTAATAACAAAAATTGATTTCCGTTAAAGTAAGAGGACTGGAGAAGAATAGCAAAAAATGGCAAAGAAAAAAGTTGAAGAACTTACAATAGAAGAAAAAATTAACAATGCACTTATTCCTGTTGATAAACAGCCTTATGAGATACCTCAAAATTGGTGTTGGGTAAGATTAGAATCAGTAATAAACTTATATAGAGGTGTTTCCTATGGTAAAAATGATGGTCATAAAAAGAAAGAACAAGATGATGTTTTAATTTTGCGTGGTGGAAATTTAGGAGAAGGATATATCCAAACAGAAATAGATAATGTTTATGTTAATAAAAAATTGGTAAATCCTGTTCAAATTGTAAAAAAATATGATGTTTTGATTGTATCATCAACAGGAAGTAGTACAGTTATAGGAAAAGCAGGAATTTCTAATATTGATTACTCAGATGTTGCATTTGGAGCTTTTTTAATGTTGGCTCGTCCAAAAGAACAATTTAATAAAAGTTATATTGATTACTTCTTTTTAACAGATATTTATAGACATAGAATTAGATTACTTGCCAATGGTACAAATATTAATAATGTTCGTGTTGAGCATATAAATGGAACGACTTTTCCCCTACCTCCACTTGCTGAACAGGAACGTATAGTAAATAAACTTGATAATTATATTTCCAAAATCGATTTAGCAAAAGAAAAAATAGAAAAAGTTGTTAATTTATCTGATAATTATAAGAATTCTGCACTATTAGATGATTTGAAGAAAAATATTTTAACTCGTGCATTTGGTGGAATACTTGGAACAAATGATCCAAATGAAGAAAATTCAATCGAATTATTAAAAACAGTGCTATAACAACTAACTTAAAAGACGGACAAAAGACATAAGAGACACAAAGACATGAAAATAACAATGCTTGGGACTGGCAAGGCTGTTGTTACAGAATGTTACAACACTTGCTTTTTAATTCAAAATAAAGACCAACTCCTTCTTGTTGATGGCGGAGGTGGCAATACTATATTCAAACAATTACAAGAAATAAATTGTGATTGGAAAAATATAAGGCACATATTTTTGACACATACACACATGGATCATCTAATGGGAGTTCTTTGGCTTGTTAGAATGATCTGCCAGAGAATGAATAAAGGAAAATATGACGGAGAAGCATTTATATATTCAAACGAAGAAGCACTTCAAATAATAAAAAACATTGTAGAAATGCTCCTTCAACCTTCAGAAGTCGCTTTTATTGGTAAAAGACTTCATCTAATAAAAATATCTGACAATGAAGAAAAAGAAATAATAGGTCAAAAATTTACATTCTTTGATGTAAAATCAATAAAAACTGTTCAATTTGGTTTTATGATGAATTATGACAATAACAAAAAATTGACATTTTGTGGTGATGAGCCTTGTCATAAACATGAGGAAAAGTATGTCAAAAATGCTGATTGGCTTATACATGAAGCATTTTGTATAAAAGATGAAGAAAAAAAATTTCGTGCCTATGAAAAAAATCATTCAACAGTTGATGATGCTTGTATATTAGCTGAAAGATTGAAAGTTAAAAATTTAATTCTATGCCATACAGAAGATACCAACATAAAAGAAAGAAAAGAAAAATATACAAAAATAGGACAAAAATATTTTAATGGCAATATCTTTGTCCCAGATGATTTAGAAATTATAAATATCTAAAATAATTACATTTCTGTAAAAAGTTTTAAGTTTTATACTTAATTTCAGTAATAAAAAAGTCAATATAATTACCTTTTACCTTCTAAATACTTCCATTGGGAAGTATTTTTATTTTCTTATCTTGCTTTTTATATAAAATACATCAATTTGACTTTTTCAATTTTTTAGATATAATTATCATTGATTAATTATGTAATATTTTTCAGTATTACATTTTATTCAAAATGTTTTTTTATTATGTTTTCTTACAACAATATTAAAAAAAAGGGGGTGAAAACATGAAAAAACATTTTATATTGTTATCATTATTATTATTTTTAACATTCATAACAACTGCCTGTGGAGGAGCTGGTGGCAGTAGTGGAGCATGTGATTTTTATGGATATATTTCACAGCTTACACTTTCTAAATACGCCTTCACAATCTATAAAGGTTCAACAGACAATGTAATAGCTTATGTTGATGGTGTTGACAAGACAAACGAAGTAACATTCACATTAGTATCGCAAAAAAGTGCAAAGAAAGAAACTATTACAACTGTTGACAAAGGGCTTATAAACGCCCTTGAAGTTGGAACAAGTATCTACAATGTACATGCAGACCAAACACAATCTGACAAGACTTTTACTGTTACTGTCATTGATCCATTACTTCCAACACTCGAAGCCTTTCCAAATGAATTCGAGTTGTTACTTGGTCATTATGCCAATAATGAGAAAGTAAAAATTACACTCAATGGGCAAGATGTAACAGACAAAGTTAATTTCACTTCTACCAACGATAATATTGCATTCATTGATGAAAACGGAATAATTCGTATCGTTGAAGAAGGAGAAGTAAATGTAATCGTTCATCTCGACGGAGCTAATGACACAATTGTACACATTAAGGTTAATAAAATTGATGATACTCCTTATAATCCAGACATAGAATATCAATACTCAAATATCTATGAAACAGAAGATGGAATTCTCATATATAAGGGTGAAACAGGTGACCTCGATGTTATAATTGATGGACTCGACAAGACTAATAGTATTATTTATACATCAGCAAATGAAACTATTGCAACTGTTAATAGTGAAAAAGGACACGGAAAAATACATGGTCTTGAAGTTGGAAAAACTGTTATTAGTATTAAGTATGAAAATACCAGTAAAAACACAGATTCAATACTTACCAAAATAAATGTAACAGTATTACCAAAGCCAGAACTTGAAAAAGATTTATTTAGTATGTTAGTTGGAACTACTGACCAAATTAGAGTAAATCTACATACTGCTAATATTACAAATGACTGTGAATATACAACAAATAACAACAAAATAGCTAAAGTTGATGAAACAGGAATAATTACTTCAGTAGGATGTAAAGTAATAGGTGCTGTAACAGGAAATACAAATCTACAGGCACAATATACTGATCCAAAGACAGGAAGAGTATTTAATTTACCTATAACTGTAAATACATACAAAAACATAATACCAGGTGAAGGCGGAAATGCCACCACATTGACAGATGAAGAAAAAGAACGCTTGAAAGAAATTCTTCTTGATACAGGTATGATTTCAAATGAAAACGACATTGATGAAATAATTGTTATTGACGAAAATGGAGATGTACAAATTGTCATACATACAGGCGAAGAAGAAGGAAAAAAGATAGCTGTCATTTCTGAAGATGGAACTACTATTAAATATATTTCTACTGAAGAAGTCGATGAAAATGGAGATATAACTGTAAATCCAGGTAACTCTGACAACGAAATTGGTACAATTAATGAAGACGGTACAATTACAACAATAATTACACCAGGGTTCTATGATGCAAATAATAGATTAATAGCCTCTTGGCAAGATGTAACAGGAGACAAAATTGTAAATGGAGCTTTAGTCTTTGATGAAAATGGAAACAAAGTTACTGTAGAAGAAAGTGAAAGAAGTGAGGAATACCAAGGAAAACTTCGTTGGTATTATGAACAACATTCTAATATTAATGGTACTTCAAACCCTGACGATTATAGAAATCATACACAACATTTCACCCAAATATTAAAACAACATCATGAATTAGGAGATACTGCAACAAAACTTGTTATGCCTGATGGTGTTAGAGTTATGGGACATTATGCTTTTGTATCTTGTAATATGATATTAGAGACAATTGTTTTTCCAAATACCTATGATGGTGTCACATTAAACGCTGATGGTGAAATAGAATCAATTGAGGGAATAGGTGGTACTATGTCTCTTGTAGGTAGTTCATATCCTAAAAGAACATTGATGAATTATATAATTAGAACAGAAAACCCACATTTTGATTCAGTAGATGGAGTAATCTACAATGAAGACCATACAATACTTGTTGCCTGCCCAATGAATAAACAAAAGATTAAAGTTTTAGATGGATGTGAAATATTTGAAGAATGTGCATTTGACGGAAATAGTGCTATAAAATCTGTAGGACCTATTGGCAGTGGAGCTGATGTTGAAGTTCCAAGTAGTGTTACAACTTTGTATTGTAGGACTTTCAGAATTACTACTTTAGAATGGATTGAATTTTGGGATGGCTTAACATGTTTTGGATATCCAGACATAGAACAAACACCTGATGGAACAGGTGAGCATGCTAAAGATATTACTTCTGATGTCAATGCTAATGGTTCTCAGATATTTAAAGATTGTAAAAAATTAAAATTTGTATATATACCAGCAAGTGTAACAAAAATGGGATATACTTATAACGCACAAAACAAAAAATTTGAATCATTTGCTCAGGGAGCTGATGCTAAGACCCAATTATATTGTGAAATAGAAGAACCTGAAAATGGTCTTTATCCAGATGGTTGGAATAAGTTTTGGAATTCAAGAGGCGGTGGTGATACAAAATCTCTTGTAAATCCTATAACGCCAACATGGAATGTAAGTCGTGAATGGTTCAGAGCAAATTGTGAAAACTAACTAACAACTAAAAAAAAGACTTTGTGAAAGTAAATTTCACAAAGTCTTTTTTTTATATTTGTTTTAAAATTTATCTTGCAAGAAGTTCATGGGCTTTTCTGAGCATTTGTCTTATTGGCAAATTATACGGACATCTTTTTTCACAAAGTCCACAATCAATGCAATTTGTAATATTTGCCTTACAAGCCTTATATTTTCCCAAAGCCCAATCTTTCAAATTATATCTTTCATAATATGCTTTTGCAGTAAAAATTACAGATATTGGAATATTTCCACTGCAAGGCTGACAATAATCACATCTTCTACAGAAATCAACACCTAAAAGATTTTTTTCTTTTTCAATAATCTCTTTTTCAGAATCGGTAAACTCACCATTTCCAAAACAATTCAAAAAATCTGTCATATTAGATTTTAACTGTTCAGCATTATCAACACCTGGGATTATACAGTCGAGATTTTTCTCTTCGTAAAGATATTTAAAAGACAATCCCCTATTTGTAATTGCTCCTCCCCCAAGAGGCTTCATAGCAATAGTTCCCATATTATGTTCTTTTGCTTTTTTAAATACAGTCTTTCCGTCTGATTCAATAAAATTAAATGGAAATTGTACTGTTTCAAATTTTCCTGATTCAATGCCCATGATAGCTGTTTTCATATTATGGGAAGTTATACCAATATGTTTTATATATCCCTTTTCTTTATATTCAAAAAGAGCCTTTAAAGCACCATTTTCAGAGAGAATCTTATTTAAATCTGTTTCATTACAAACAAAATGGCATTGATATAAATCTATATAATCAGTTTGAAAATTTTTAAGACTTATATCCATTTCCTTAATCATGCCGTCATAATCTCTACTTTGAGCTTTTGTTGCAATTACAAATTTTTCACGCCCTATTTTCTTTAAGGCTTTTCCAATGAGTTCTTCACTTTTTGTATATCCTCTTGCAGAATCAATAAAATTAATTTTCTGCTCAATAGCTTCTGATAGAATTTCAAAAGCATTATTTTCATCAAATCTTTGAAGAGGAATACCGCCAATTCCCATAAAAGAAACTTCAAGTCCAGTTTTTCCAAGAACTCGTCTTTCCATATTAACAACTCTCTTCTTTCTATGTTTTTTTTCTATTTCTTATCTACATCAAATCTAACAGCAATAATAGTGATATTATCAGCTGTTTTATTTCTATAAGCTCTCTTTATAAGTTTTTCAGTTGTCTTCTTTAAATTACCTCTTGAAGCAGTAACAATAGAAGCAATTTCTTCATCTGTAACGACATCTGTAAGACCATCAGAGCACAAAATCAAATAACAACTTTCATCAACATCAAATGAAAATGTCGATGGATCCAAAGAAGAACTATCAGAAGGACCAAGTGCCTGTGTCAAAGATTTTCCTCCACGAGCATTTTCTGCATCTTCCTTTGTCTTAAAAATACCACTTTTTAAAAGATATGAAGCGAGATTGTGGTCTTCTGTCAACTGCTTTATAGCTCCATTTTTTACAAGATAACATCTACTATCTCCAACATGTGAAACATAACAACGATTGCCAGCATACAAAGCAACAACAGCTGTAGTTCCCATTCTTCTTGCCTCTGGTGGAATTCCCTCATCTTCATTTATCTTTAAAACAACATCATTTGCCTGTTTGATTGATTCAACCAAAAGTTCATCAAAATCTTCAAAATTAATAGCATTTGGAGAAAGCATAAATCCCATCAAAAGTCTTTTTAATTCACTTACAGCAGCAGAACTTGCAACTTCTCCCTTTTGATGTCCGCCCATGCCGTCACATAGAATATACAATCCTATTCTCTCATCTTGCATAACTCCATTTTCATCTGGAAGAATAAAATTTATTTCTGATCTAAAAAAATTGTCCTCATTATTATTGCGAACAGGTCCTACATTTGTCTTTCCATAAGAAGAAACATTACAAACATTATTTTTCATAAAAATATTTAGGCTAAAAACTCCATATCTAAATATAAAATAAAAGCCTTTCCCCTTTTTAATATAATCGTAATATAAATAATTTACCCAAATATATCTAAAAATCAAAAGCCTCTACAACCCAAATTCCAGCTTTTGAACTTTCACTCCAAAGATTGAAAACTATCTTTTTTCCTGTTGAATCAACAGCAGGAGACCACCAAGGAGCTGAACCTTCTATAGGAGCACCTTGAAATGTATTATGTTGAATTAAACCCATTCCCTTTTCACGACGGAAAAATATCCATCTTCCATCTGGACTAAAAACAGGTTTAAAAGCATGGTCAATTTTGTATTTATCTGAAGATTCTACAACTTTTGTTGTTTTAGGGGGAACATCTGATATTTCTACTCCCCTTGCCGTCTGATATACAAGTTTCTTGCCAACTGGCGACCAACTCAAATTTTTTTGCCAAACATTTTTATCTCTTGTAATTTGAGTAATAGAATAAGGATCAAGTTTTATAACAAAAACATTTGAATAATCCATTGTTCCATTATTATTGGCATACTCTCTCGCAGATAAAAAAGCTATTGATTTCCCATCAGGACTCCATACAGGAGACCAATCATCAAGTGAAGATAAAACCTTAAAATTACTTCCATCAGGATTTATAATACCTACACAGTATCTTCCGTTACTACCTTTAAAATAAAAGGCTATTTTATCACTCTTAGGCGACCATGAAGGTGCCATTCCATAAGTAAGTTTTCTTGTATCTTTCGTTGCCAAATTGACAACATAAAGAGCATATCCACCTCCTTCTGGTATACAATATGCAGCCTTTGTTGTATCAGGTGAGAAAGCAAAATACTTTACAGGAGCAGTAATTTTATAAAGAGTTTCAAGTCTCAAATTTCCAGGAACAGTTTCAAGTTTCATGTTTCCTGCATTATCCTGCTTCCTGATGTTCATCCATGCATCTCTAAACCTACAAATAGTAGAGCCATCATCTGCAACTGTTCTATAATACACAAAATTTCCATCTTTTGACCAAGCTAAATCAGAAGCCTTTGTCAAAGTCATGTGGGAATATCCCCACCTTTTACCTGAATAGGTATTATCCGCAGAATATATAAATTCTGTAAAACCTAAAAATAAAAATAAAAATGTAAAAATATATATAATTTTTTTCATCAGATAATAAACCTTTCAATTTAAAAGCGAATTTCTCGCAAAAAGGTATTTCAGCAAACAATAAAGAACTTCCTACCTAAAGAGAAAATTATTTTTTTAAAATATATTAAGGGGAAACAAAAAAAATGCTTGACTTGAAATTTATATTAAAAAATATAGATTTAGTAAAAAAGAATTGTATAGACAGAAACATAAATGTAAATTTAGATGATTTAGAAAAATTGGCATCTGAAAGATCATCTCTAATTAGTGAATTAGAAGAAATAAGAATGAACCAGAATCAGACAGCAAAAGCTATGAAAGCAAAACTATCTGATGAAGAAAGAAAAGAACTAATTAAAAAAGGTTCAGAACTAAAAGCAAAAGCAACAGAACTTGACGAAAAAACAAAAGAAATAGACAGCAAAGTAAAAGAAATCCAAGCAAAAATTCCAAACATGAGCCATCCCGATACTCCTGTTGGAAAAGGTGAAGAAAGCAACAAAATTATATGCTTCTATTCTGAACCAACAAAATTTGACTTTGAGCCTAAAGACCATGTTGAACTTGGAAAAGAACTTGATATAATCGATTTTGATGGTGGTGCAAAAGTTACAGGTCAAAAATTTTATTTCATGAAAGGTGATGGAGTTCTTCTCGAACAAGCTCTAATCAATTTTGCACTCAAAAAATTGATTTCCAAAGGATTTGTTCCACATATCACGCCAGATTTGGCAAAGAATTCCGTATTATTTGGCACTGGATTTAATCCACGTGGCACAGAAGCACAGATTTATTCAATCGAAAATACAGATATGTCCCTTATTGCAACAGCAGAAATAACCCTTGCAGGATTATATTCAGGTGAAATACTAAAAGAAGAAAATCTACCAATGAAAATAGCAGGTTATTCTCACTGTTTTAGAACAGAAGCAGGAGCCTATGGCAAATCTTCAAAAGGACTTTACAGAGTACATCAATTCAGCAAAGTCGAAATGTTCGCCTATACAACACCTGACGAATCAGAAAAAATGCTTGAAGAACTTCTCGGTATTGAAAAAGAAATCTTTGCAGAATTGGGAATCCCATACAGAGTTATTGAATGTTGTACAGGCGATTTGGGTGGTCCAGCATACAGAAAATATGACATAGAAGCATGGATGCCTACAAGAGAAGGTGGTTCTTATGGTGAGGTTACAAGTACATCAAACTGTACAGACTACCAAGCAAGAAGACTAAATATAAAATATAAAGGCAAAAATGCAAAATCAGCTTCATATGTACATACTCTAAATGG
>CADAWZ010000050.1 GCA_902791745.1 uncultured bacterium | reverse complement strand
ATCCTTTTCTTCTTTCATTTTTTCAGCCTCTTCAAAGCTGATATTATAAGCTTGAGATATAACTTCTGTAAATCTATTACCTGCAATTTTAATGATTCTGCTCTGTCTTAAATTACCATTATCATATATGTTTATACTCGTATAAGAAGCTCCTATATGTACAAGAGAAATAGTTTTAGCAAGAACTTCTGGTTCAACAGAAATGCTAAGTAATGATAAAAGTGCAAAAGGCTCCATATCAACAGCTGCTGGAGAAAGTCCAGAGAATTTTATGACATCTTGGGTATTTTTAACTAATTCATTAGGTGCAGCAACAAGAAGAACTTCCATTTGTGTTGGATCATCTTCCAATTCAGGTTTTAATATCATGCCTCTTATCATAGCATCTTCTGGATTATATGGAAGGTAATCTCCAGCTTGGAATTTAAGAGCATTATTAAGCTCTTTAGGTCCCAATTTAGCCATATGTATAGGTCTCAGAACAACTAACTGACCAGAAGCAACTCCAACAACTTTTTCTATATTTAACTTAAAACTATGAATTAATTGTTTTATATGGTCTCCTAAAGCTCTTGGATCAGCGACCAAACCATCTTTCAACGTTTCATTTGGTGGTTCTCCAAGTAACAAAGAAATTAACTCATAAGTTTTATCTTTCTTTTGATTTAACTGTACTAACTTTAAATTTTTTGTTCCCAAATCCAATCCACCAACAGCACATTTCTTTGCAAAGAATTGCCTAAAAAAATCCATACTTTACCAATCACCTCCCTTCAAAAAAAAATAAAGCATTTTCAGATTTCGAGAATTTAAATTCGCCTTTTAAAATTAAACTCCTCCTAATTATAAATAAAAGATATATAATCAATAAAAACCAATGATAAATTTTCGAATCAAATCAGAAAATAAAAAAGAACAAACAGAGGCCATAGCCATAAAAGTGCCAAATGGTATGGGTTCTCTACCTGATTTTTTATTTATCAACATAAAAGGCAAAAGAAATATAACTCCTATTATAAAAGACAATATAAAGGCATAAATAGATTTTTCAATACCTAAAAATAAACCTATACAAAAAGCAAATTTTACATCTCCTCCCCCCATTGCATCTTGCTTAAAGACCAAAAGTCCATAAAATGATATTCCATAAAAAACAACAAATCCCAATATTCCAGCTAAAAGGCTATCTATTAAAATATACCCCCAATTTGGAATATTATATATAGGAATTGAAAATAAATAAAATATATCCTTACAATCAATTTTCTGAACTATAAGCGGAGATAACAAAAAACCAAATAATCCAGCAGGCAATAAAACTGAATCTAAAATAAGCCAACGATCTAAATCTATCAAAAAAACAACTGTAAGAAAACATAAAAAGAAAAAATAATAAAAAAACGATATAGTAAATCCCCCAAACCTATAAAAAAGAAGACATGACAGACATGCTGTTATAAATTCAACAACAGCATATCTACATGAAAATTTGCTTCCGCAGTCATGACATTTTCCTTTTAAAAGAAGATATCCTACAATTGGGAGATTAAAATACCATTTTATTATCTCTCCACATGAAAAACAAGACGAAGAAGGTGATACTATGGATCTTCCAGCAGGAATTCTATATGCACACACATTTAAAAAACTTCCAAACAGTGCGAATAAAAGATAAATTATTTAAAAATTGTTCTGAATTCATGATAAATAAAAAGGCAACGGTTTTATCCGTTGCCAAAAAAATCTAAATTAAATCAAGAGTAAAAATTAATTACCAGTTGGTTTTTCCCAAGTTGTAATTTGATTTGCAGGACCATCAGCTTTAGGACAAATAAGACCTATAGCTGAATCATACATTGGATATCCTACTGCACTTACATTAGCTGCCATATGATTTCCTGCAGTACACTGCAAGCCATACCAATCAGGGTTAGTTGTATGGTCATAGTCATATGGTGTACCATCTGCTTGAACGAGTGGACATAATGGAACATGCTGCATATAAGCACCACCAACACCAGAAGCAGCAGCCTCCTCTAAATTGGCTAATCCTTCTGGATATCTGCCATTATGGTCTGCTGAGAACATTTCACAAGCTGTACCAATATTCTTCAAGTTTGACTGACAAGCTGTGAGCTGTCCTTGAGCACGTGCTCTTACGAAGTTTGGTACGAGGATAGCAGCGAGAATAGCTATGATAGCAATAACGATCATGAGCTCGATGAGAGTAAAACCTTTTCTATTGATTTTCTTCATTTTGGTTTCTCCTTTTAAAAAATTTATAAAATTATGATAACACTGTGAGAAAAACCTCACAATATTATTATAACACAAAGTAAAAATAAATCAAGTATTTTTAAAACTTTTTTTTTATTTTTTTTTACATTTGACCGACAAGTTGATATAAAGGCATAAATACTGATACAACAATAAATCCTACAATACCACCCATACCAACAATCATTATAGGTTCAAGCATAGATGTCAAAGAAGAAAGCATATAGTCGACTTCTGTATCATAGAAATCTGCAATTTTTGAAAGCATAGCGTCCAAGTTACCAGTTTCTTCACCAACAGATACCATTTGCGTAACCATTGGAGGAAATATACCACTTGCTCCAAGTGGTGCTGCTATATTTTCACCTTCTCTAATGCTATCTCTAACCTTATTAATTGTTTTAGCAATAACTTCATTACCCGAAGCAGAACCCACAATTTCAAGTGATTGCATGATCGGAACACCAGAAGAAAGTAATGTTCCCAAAGTTCTACAAAAACGAGAAATAGCAACTTTTTTGTTAAGAATACCAAAGACAGGGACATTTAATTTAAGTGTATCATATACTTCTCTACCCTGTTGAGTCTTACCATATTGAGTCAAAATTGCTGATAAAAGAACAAGACCTACAACTATCCCAATAATAACCCATATATTTTGGAATGCTTTTGTTATACTCATCAATATTTTTGTAGGAAGTGGCAATTCAAGAGCCATGCCCTCAAACAAATTAACAAATGTAGGCAAAATATATGTAACAAGGAAAATAACAATACCAATGGCCATAACCAAAATTACAACAGGATATGTCAAAGCTGCTTTAACTTTTTTCTTCAAATTATAATCTTTTTCCATAAAGCCTGCAAGACGTTCAAGAACTTCATCAAGAACACCTCCCATTTCACCAGCTTTGACCATGCTTATATATAATGGCGAAAAGACATCTCTATGTTTTCCCAAAGCATTTGAAAGAGTAGAACCACCTTCAACATCTTTTCTTACTGTTATTAAAACTTGTTGTAATACTTTATCTTCTGTTTGTTCTCCCAAAATATCAAGACAACGAACCATGGCCAATCCAGCATTGATCATAGTAGCAAATTGCCTTGAAAAAACAGTCAAAGCTTGTTCATCGACTTTTTGGAAAGCAGCTAAAATAGAAGAACCGCCTTTTGCTTCTACTTTCTCTTGTATATTAATTACGGCATACTGACGTTCCTGAAGTATCTTATTTGCCTCATTAATATTTCGAGCTTCAATCCTGTCCCTTTTCATCTGCCCTTCTCGGGTTTTTGCTTCATAAACAAAAATTGGCATTACTTCAAACCTCCGTTTGCCAATAATTTTTTAAGACAAAATCTTGACTGTAGAAACTAATAAAAGCCTCTACAGTCAAATAAACAAAACTAAATCTTTGTAAGTTTTGCAACTACACACATTGCTACTGGAACGAGCCACCACAATACTGAACCGAAATAAAAGTCCATAATGAAACCTCCTCTCATAATAAGTTCATAAAAAGAAAAATTACAAAATTATCTTTTCATTACACCGCCACGACCTCTACTTGCAACCATGGCACTGTCAATCATTCTCTTTAACTCTTCTTGATGTGTTGTACGAGCAAGAGCTTCTTCTTCAAGTATTTGCTTAGATACACAAAGTTCAAGCAAAGACTGTTCCATTGTTTTCATTCCATATTTAGACCCTGTCTGAATTGTATTATAAATTTGATGTGATTTTCCTTCTCTTATAAGAGATTTTACAGCAGGTGTAGCAAGTAGAATTTCAATAGCTGGAACACGACCTATTCCACTTGAATGTGGAACGAGTTGCTGACAGAATACAGCTTCAAGAACTCCTGCAAGTTGAACTCTTGTCTGTTGCTGTTGATGTGGAGGGAAAATATCAATAATTCTATCTATAGTTTGAGAAGCATCTGATGTATGGAGTGTTCCAAAAACAAGATGACCTGTTTCAGCTGCTGTAAGAGCTCCTGCAACAGTTTCAAAATCACGCATCTCGCCGATAAGAATAACATCTGGGTCTTCTCTCAATGTTCCCTTTAAAGCATTAGTCCAACTCTGTGTGTCATGACCAATTTCTCTCTGATTAATCATGGCCTTTTTGTGAGGATGTACATATTCAATAGGATCTTCGATAGTTATAATATGTACTGCTCTTGTTGAATTTATAGTATCTAACATACAAGCAATTGTTGTTGATTTTCCTGCTCCAGTTGCACCAGTTACCAAAATTAAACCATTTGGACGAGAAACAACTTCTTCTACAATTTCAGGAAGATTTAAATCTGTACGATTTGGAATACTTCCACTTATTGAACGAAGTGTTGCTCCTACATAGCCTCTCTGACGGAAAACATTTACCCTAAACCTTCCAAATCCTCTTACACCATGTGAACAATCAAGTTCCCAAGTTTTCTCAAATTTTTCTCTTTGTTTGTCATTTAGGATGCTATAAACAAGACGCTTTGTGTCATCAGGCATCAAACGAGGAAATTCTGTATGTACGAGTTTACCAGACAATCTAAGAACAGGTGGTAATCCTACTGTAAGATGAAGATCTGAAGCTTTACGCTCAATGGTCAATCTCATCAATTCTTCCATACTCACTTTTAACATTGATTCTGCCATTTGGAAAATAATCTCCTTTAAATTGTATTGTTATATACTAAATTTCCTGACCTTCGATGAAGACGACTCTGAGACATTCTTCAATAGTCGTTATTCCATCGAGAACTTTTCTTAAACCATCATCAGGCATGGTTTTCATGCCCTCTTCAATAGCACATTGACGAAGTTCTGCTGTTGAAGCTCTTTGAAGAACAAGAGACCTAAGTCTATCGGACATGACCAAAAGTTCATGTATTCCAGTTCTTCCTTTATAACCTGACATTTTGCAGGTATCACAACCTCTTCCTTTATAGAATGTAATTTCAGAATCAGTATAGGCAGCAAGTCCAAATTTTCTGATTGATTCTGTAGGAGGAATATATGCTTCCTTACAATTTGAACAAATAGTTCTTGCAAGACGCTGGGCAAGGACACATATAATAGAAGAGGAACAAAGGAATGGTTCTATTCCCATTTCAGTAAGACGAGTTATAGCACCTGGTGAATCATTTGTGTGAAGCGTTGATAAAACCAAGTGTCCTGTAAGAGCTGATTCAACTGCAATACCTGCTGTTTCACCATCACGAATCTCACCGACCATGATAATATCAGGGTCTTGACGAAGGAAAGAACGAAGAGCAGCAGCAAATGTAAGACCAGCTTTATTATTTTGTTGCACTTGGTTGATTCCTGCAATCTGATACTCAACAGGATCCTCAACAGTCATTATATTTACACCAACTGTATTAAGTCTATTTAAAATTGAATAAAGAGTCGTCGATTTACCAGAACCTGTAGGACCAGTAACAAGAACCATTCCATAAGGTTTATCAACCATGGTTTCAAGTTGTGCCTGAATCTCAGGGTAAAATCCCAATTTTCCAAGACCGATCATGACCGAACCTCTATCGAGAATTCTCATAACAACTTTTTCACCATGGACACAAGGTAAAGTAGAAACACGGAGGTCATATTCACGACCATCATGTTTTAAGTGAATTTTTCCATCCTGTGGAATACGACGTTCTGCAATATCCAAACTTGACATAATTTTGATACGAGATACCATTGGAGCTTGAATATGTTTTGGAGGTTGCATAACTTCATGCAAAACACCATCAACACGATAACGCACACGGACAGATTTTGCATCTGGTTCAATGTGTATATCAGAAGTCTTATCATTTATAGCCTGTGAAATAATGAGGTTTACGACACGGACAATAGGGGCTTCATCTACAAGTTGCTTCATCTCATCAAGAGAAACTTCATCTTCAGCATTGTCTTCTACTTCCATATCACCAAAATCTGCGGCACTTATCTCTTTTGTTACATCTTCAACTTCAGCAAGATCGGTGGAACCAAATTGAGTTCCAATTACTTTTTTTAGAGAAGATTCAGTTGCAATAACGGGGTCTATATCATATCCTGTTACAAGTCTTATATCATCTATTGCAAGAATATCTGAAGGATCAGCCATAGCTAAACGAATTCGCATATTATCTACAAGCTCTATCGGTATCACATTATATCTCTTAGCAAGATTATCTGGAATTAATTTTACTGTATCTGGGTCTAAATTAATATTATCAAGATCGACAAAATCAACATTTAACTGTATACCCATCATTTCAGTAACATCTTTATCTGTTACAAATCCCATACCAATAAGAATCTTTGTAACTGGTTCGCCTGATTTAGTAGCCTGATCTTGAGCTCTCGAAAGCTGACGCTCAGTTATAAGACCATTCTCTATTAGAAGCTCCTCTACTTCTTTTTTTCTTAAACTCATAATTCCACCAACTTAATTATAAATTTATTTTTTTTTAGTAAATCCTTAATTCAGGATTTTTATAATAATATTTTCATCATTACCATTTACTGAAGGAACTACTGTAATCACAGCCTCATGTCTAATTCCTTCATATCTAAAAGATATTTTTCCATCTTGATGACAATTTTTTTTCAAAATATCAAGATTAGCAATAACCTTTGCATGATTAATAATCTTATTTTTTATATGATTAGGAGGTTGCATTACTTCATGCTTAACCCCATTAATAATATAATATATAATTAATGTATCTGGTTCTTCATCCCCAATCATATGAATTTCTTCTGCTTTGTCTGCTATAGCCTGTGAAATGATAAGATTAAAAACTAAAACTATAGGTGCTTCATCACTAAGATAATCCCTTTTATCAAGGTCTATCTCATTGACAGCAAAAATACCATAAAAAATTTTATTTATTGCTCTTTTTATAGCAGATTCCTCAGCTTGTAAAGGCTCAATATCAAATCCTGTCACAAGTCTAATATCATCTATAGCAAGAATATCATCTGGGTCTGCCATAGCTAATTTAATTCTATTATCTTCAACTCCTACGGCAATAACATTGTATCGTTCAAGAAGTTCCTGAGGCACAAGGTTGACAATATCTCTGTCTAACTTATGTATATCAAGATTTATAAATTTATAATTTGAAGATTTTGTAGATTTATCATCAAATTTTGAATCTTGAAATTTTAAATCTTGTAATCCAAAATTTGCTTCTGATTCAACATCTTTTATTCCAAAAAGTTTTAATAAAAATTTAAACAAAACCTTTAATTAGCCTTTTGATTTTAATACAAATATATATTTTCTGCAATAAATTATTTTTTTCCTTCGTTTGTTGAATCCTTTGTCAAATTTGTTTTAGGTTTTTTCTCAAATGAACATTCAGAATGTTCATCAAAAACAGGAATTAATCCCTTTTTTCGTGGCCCAGAAAGTAATATTTTCTCCATAGTTCTCTGTAATATAGTTATATAAAACTCTCTTTTATCAACAGGAACAACAAGTATTGTCAAAAAACCCATTCTATTTCCACCTAAAACATCTGTAAACACTTGATCTCCAATAACTACTGTTTTATCTGGTACAGTATCAAGTATTTTTAAAGCATCTACAAATGCCTTTTTTCGCGGTTTTATTGCTCTAAAGACAAAAGGAATATTTAAAAGGTCGGAAAAAAACTTTACCCTTCCTCTCAAAAGACAATTAGAAACAATACATAATTTAAAACCAAGTGATTGAGCTTTTTTTATCCAATTTTTGACATCTTCTGTTATTGCTTTTGTTTTCCAACTAACAAGAGTATTGTCAAGATCGAGGATAATAGAATCAAACCCCAAGTCTTTTAATCTTTCAAGATTTATATTTTCTACTTTATCAATAGAAAAATCTGGTAGAAACATTTTTAGATTAAAAAGCATATTATATTCCCATCAATAAAGAACGAATTTTTGTTGTTATCAAATCTATTGCAACTTCATTTTCTCCACCTTCTGGTACAATTATATCCGCATACCATTTAGAAGGTTCAACAAATTGCATATGCATTGGTCTAACAACATTCATATATTGGTCTATTACGCTGTCAACAGATCTTCCACGTTCCATTATATCCCTTTTTAGTCTTCTTATAAACCTGACATCAGAAGGTGCATCTACAAAAATTTTTATATCCAAAAGTTCCCTTAAAATAGGATCTTCAAGAACTAAAATTCCCTCAACTATGATAATTTCACCAGGCTCTATATGAATAGAATCTTTCTGCCTTGTATATGTTATATAAGAATATACTGGCAAATCAACAGATATACCTGTCGATAACTTTTTTATATGTTCGATTAAAAGTTCATTATCAAAAGCAGAAGGATGATCATAGTTTACTAACTTTCTTTCATCTAAAGAAATATTACCTTGGTCTTTATAATAAGCATCTTGTGGAAGCATTATTACACGATCATCTGGAAATGAACTTATTATCTTTTTAACTACAGTAGTTTTACCAGAGCCTGTTCCTCCAGCAATTCCTATAACGGTATTTTTCAAAATTCCCTCCGTTACTCTTTATTATTTGAATTTGACATGCTCAAACGGTCTAAGTAACTTCTCAATATAATGGCAGCAGCTACTTGATCATTTTCAACCTTTCTTTTTGATCTCGACATACCTGATTCTATCAACATTCTTTCTGCTTCTCTTGTAGAAAGACGCTCATCTTGCCAAACTACATCTATTGAATATAAATCAGCAACTTGCTTACCAAAAGAAATACAATGTTCTGCCTGAGGTCCAATAGTGCCATCCATATTTTTTGGCAGTCCAACAACTACTGTACCTATATCATTTTCTTTTATAAATTCGCCAACTTTTTCCAAAGCCTTCTTTGTATTAGAAGCATTTATAAAACCAGATGGATTTGCAGAAATGCCCAAAATGTCACTTATTGCAACACCTATTTTTTTCTTACCAACATCAAGAGCAAGTACCTTTTTACTTAACATGACCAAAACCTTTCAAAAGTTCTAAGAAATCAACAACTTTGCAGATTTTAATTCAGAATTAATTCCCAAATTAAACATCAAATATTTTCTTAAAAAAAGTTCTGCCTGTAAAAAAATCACATCTGAATAAATCTTTTTTAAAACAGATACTTTACAATTTTCTAAAGAAATTAAAAAACTCAATAATTTTGATGAGACAAAAAATGAAATTTTTTTATTAATATCACATTCATGATATGTAAAAATTCCATCATGAAAATTAAAATATCCTCCTTTAAAATTTTCATTGTTTTCATAATTTGAATATACTTTTAAAGAAGGTTCTATTCCCAAAATCACAATTAAATTCATTAAAACCTTAGGAATTATTTCTTTTCCCATGCCCAATGAAAGTGCCAAAAATATTTTTTTTAATAAATTATATATCTTGTTATCAGGAATAAAAAATGGAGTTATCATATAAATTATTTCTAAAAAATATTCAGCACACAAAATTTGCTCATAATTTTCAATAATTTTTGAATAACTACAAAATACTTCTGATTCAATACATTTATCAAAATTACGACCTTTTTTCAATAAGAAAAAATATTCAGAAAAAAGTTCAAAATCTTCTACTCTATATCTATTTCTTATTTTCTTTTTGTCAACTATAATTTTTATTTTTCCATATTCTGGTGTAAAAACAAATATTATATTTTGTTTATCACCATAAGGCATTTTTTTTAAAACAATTCCTAATGTCTTATATGTCATGATCCTATCACAAAAAAACGGCAGAATAACTCAATTCCACCGTTTTTTGTATCCTCTAATTAATTACTCTCCCTTTTCAGCTTTTTCAGCTTCAACAATAGCAATACCTGCACTTGCACCAATTCTTGAAGCTCCTGCTTCGATCATGGCTTTAGCTGTTTTGTAATCTCTTATTCCACCAGATGCTTTTACACCCATATCAGCTCCTACAGTTTTTCTCATCAAACTTACAGCTTCTACAGTTGCTCCACCTTTTGAAAAACCTGTTGATGTTTTAACAAAATCAGCACCTGCTTCTTTAGAAATTTCACAAGCCTTTACTATTTCTTCATCTGTCAAAAGACATGTTTCCAAAATAACTTTTACAAGTCTTCCTGCAGCAGCGTCGACAACAGCTTCGATATCTTTTTTGACGACATCATAATTTTTAGCTTTTATAGCCCCTACATTTATGACCATGTCCACTTCGTCTGCACCGAAAGCTACTGCATCTCTTGTTTCCTCTGCTTTTACAAATGTAGAAGAAGCACCAAGAGGGAATCCTATTACTGTACAAACTTTTACTGGAGAATCTTTGAGTTCAGCATGTGCCAATTTTACATAAAATGGGTTTACACATACTGAAGCAAAATTAAATTCTTTTGCCTCTCCACAAAGTTTTACTATCTGCTCAGGAGTTGCTTCTGGTTTCAATAATGTGTGATCTATATAAGACGCTATTGAATTTTTCTTTGAACAACAGCAACAACAATCACTTTTTTCAACAATTCCCCAAGTATCAGGAGTTATATAAGCTGCATTTGTTTCATCTGCATCTACATGCATTTCTGGAGCAAAATTACTCTTTACTCTTACATAAACTCTGTCAAATACAAGTTTTCTATCGCCATCAACATATACCTTAGCCCAATCACCATTTTTAAATCCCCAAGCTTTTCCTGTTGGTTCATCAAGGTGAATATGTCTCTGAGCAATTATAACTCCATTTGTTTCAATACTTCCGCAAGGTCCTGTAATTTTTACTGTACCTGAACCCTCAAGATCTCCAGAATCTCTCAATGGAATATTTTTTAATCCAAGTGTAAATGTATCTGTTTTAGAAATCTCAATCTGTGTATATTTACGAATTGGTCCTAAAATTCTAACTTTTGGGAAACAACCTTTTGGACCTTCGATTTTAACAAACTGTTCAGATGCAAATTCGCCAGGTTGAATCAAATCACCATTTTCTTTTTTTACAAGTTCAAAACCTTTTCCAAAAAGAATATCAAGGTCTTCTCTCGTTACATGAAGATGTCTTGCTGAAGAATTGATTTTAATTTTTCTTTCCAATTTTTTACTCCTTCCCCCCTATTTTTTTTCTCCTAAATTTTATTTAGAAAAATATATTTCAGAAGGGGGTCATTTTTTTAAACTCTTTAGAGTTTTTAACTATTTGCATTTAGTGGTATTTTTAAAAATAATATTTAAATTTCTCTTTACAAAATAATCACATACACTGTGGTGGAATTTGATCATGCTCAAGCCAATATAGTAACTTTTCGGCATGAAGTCTAACAGATTGGACAGGATCTTTTATAAGAGGTCTAATCAAACTACCTGCCCTTTCTTTTCCAAATCGAGCTATTGCATAGCCAGCCAAAGTGCGTATTTTATACGATTTATCTGACAATAAATATGATAATGGTTCAAAAGAACGCTCATCAGTAAAATTTTGAAAAGCTCCAGTAGCAGCTTCTTTTATATGTTCGTCTCTTGAAAATAAACATTCTATAAGTGCAGGCACAGCCCTATCATCTTTTTCTTCACCAAGTACAAAAATAGCATATATGGCCCTATCTGTATTTTGAAGAATGCCTGATTCCAAAATCATATCTGTAACTTTTGGAGATTTTATTCTTGCCAATGCCATTGATGCATAATGAGCAAGAATCTCATTTTCATCATTCAAAAGAACCATTAAATGTGGCACAGCCTTATCATTACCAATAGAACCAAGTGCCAAAGCTGTCTGCATTTTCAAGAATGGAGAACGAGTTTTTTTCAACATCTTTAAAAGAGGATCAAACGAACGCTCATCTGGTATTCCCTGAAGTGCCATAGCAGAATAATATGCAGTTTTAGCAGATTTTAAATCCTCTATCAAATCAGGGACAATATCATTTGATCCAAGTCTTCCCAAAATATCTGCTGCTTCTTCTCTTACATATTTTTTTTCAGATGGATCTTTTACTCTTGTAAGCAAAATTTTATCCCAAGCTCTTTGTCTCAAAACAGAATAATAATTTTCTATTTTTTCCTTATCAGGAGCAAATGAAGGGTCTTGATTTACACTCAATTTTAAAGAACGATAATAAAAAACAAACGAATCCTGTTTGCCATTAGCAAGTCTCTTTTTAGCTCTCAAAAGTGGGTTTACAATCGTTTTTATTTTGCCAACTTTTTCGACATGAAGGTTTTTACTCCAACGCCCGCCTATATTTTTTATAATCACATTTCCCAAATATGCTCCAATAACTCCTGAGACAATGAAAAAATGATTTCTTCTCAATTTAAAAAACATTGAAAAAAGATCATCTGCAACAAGAAGAGCTTCTTCTGAAAAATCAAGTAAAATGCCAAACTTTTTTTGAACCATTTCAATAAATTTTTGGGACGACGAATCGAGAGATTTTACTGTTTCAACATCTGCTCTTGGCATAATAAAAACCTCCTCAAAAAAAGAATGACTTATTCAAACTATTTATTTATTTTCTATAAATAAAACAGTCATTCCTTTTGTGAAAATAAGTCAAAAAAATACCTCGACAAAGAAGAAATAAAATCATCAGACTTATTAACATCTTCTGATTCAGATGTCAAAACGCATATTCCAAAATCAAAATCATTTGCTTTTACAATAGCCCCATCATGCCTCGTTCCAGAAACTTCACCTGTTTTATTTGCAGTAAAAACAGAGTCAGGCAAAAAACGAGGAATTTTTTCAATAAACATTTGACGAGATAATGTTTCTAACATCTCTACAGAAGCCCTATTAGACACAAGTTTTTCAAAATATAACAAATCAAAAAAATGCAAAATATCTTTGGCACAAGTGTAATTAAAAATATCAGGAGATTTTGCGGGAATCATTAATTTTTTTACAAGTTCTGTTTTTTCCATGCATAAATATTTTTTTATATGCTTGTTTATCTTCTCAAATCCCAAAAAATCGATCAAAATATTTGTTGCAGTATTATCACTAACAACTATCATTATATTTGCAAGATCTCTCAATGTGAAAACAGAACCATAATGAAATTCAGGAAGTATTCCACCATCTACAACATCTTCTTTTTTTAATTCATACTTTGTATCTAAATTAATATTACCATCCTCAGCCTCATAATAAAGACAACTCAAAATCGGCAATTTTATCATGCTTGCTGAATGAAATTTTTTATCTTCATTGGCAAAAAAAGTTTCACCTGTTGTAAAATTTTTAACGGCAAAAGCAAATTTATTAGCTTTTCCAAGCAAATTTATATTTTTATCATTAATTTTTATAATCATGATTCCACCATGTCAATTTCAAAAATAAGGTCATCTTGTGAAATATCAAATTTACCAAAATAATCCTTTAACATCTGAAGTTTATAAGAAGTTGAACTCGTAGAATTATAAAAAAGTTTTCCAGGTTCAATTTCTTTAAAATGTTTTAAATCTGAAGAATTTGTACTTATTCTATATTTATATTTATTATTTTCTGCAAGTTTATAAAATATAGAAGAATCTTCATTGTGCAGTAATTTTATAATAAAATTATACATTTCAGCCCAATCTTTAACATCATATCTTTCTCCTCTAAAAGAAAATCCCAAAATTTTTGCAGAAGTAAATTTTTCCTCATCTTCACAAAGAGATAATGGAATCGTCCTTCTGTTAAATTTTACGAGCTCTTCTTTTGGATATGACCAAATTTGTACTGCTCGTTTAGCTAAAAAATCTGTTCTTTTTTCTAATTCTTCTATTCCAAATTTTTCAGAATTAGCAAGAAGTTGATTCAATTTCAAAGAACTTTCTGCAAAAATTAACTTTTTTTCACCAAAAGATTTATTGCTAAGCTCAGGATTCCAACCTGTCAGTGTCAAATTTCCAACTCTATTAAGCCAAACATCATGAATTTTTTCATAACTTCCGCCTAAATTTATTTTCCATTCACTTGACAATTTTTGAGGCATTACATGTTCAATCTGATATTGTTGTTTATTATTAAAAAAATCAATAGATTCTTTTGAATTAGAATTTTCAAGCCTTGAAAGAATATAAAAAACTTGATTATTTTTAAATCGACCTATCGAGTTTAATCTCAAATTATCTGTAAATTCTCTATCATTGGGAAATCTATTTGTAGTATAAGAAACCTGTTCAAAAAACTCTTTTTTAAATGCCGAAAGATAATCTTGTCCTTCATTGTTTAAAATATTTTTTTTAATGGTAGAAAAAAGATTTTTTAAATTAGAAGAGTTAAATCTACATACAAGTCTTCTCAATAGATAACTTTCTAAAATAGAAAATATTTCAACTATAGATTTTTCAAGTATTTCATTTTTTTTGTATATATCGAGCAAAAAAATCAAAAATGGTCGTATATTTGTTTGAGAAAGAAAATAAAAATATTG
>CADAWZ010000049.1 GCA_902791745.1 uncultured bacterium | reverse complement strand
AAGATTCGATTAGCTCTGACTCTTCTACTGGCTCTTCTTCAACTAAAGGCAAAGACTCGTCTAATTCTTCACTTTTTGGCAAAGATTCGATTGGTTCTGCCTCTTCTACTGGCTCTTCTTCAACTAAAGGCAAAGACTCGTCTAATTCTTCACTTTTTGGCAAAGATTCGATTGGCTCTGCCTCTTCTATTGGCTCTTCAACTAAAGGCAAAGACCCGTCTAATTCTTCACTTTTTGGCAAAGATTCTATTGGCTCTGCCTCTTCTATCGGCTCTTCAACTAAAGGCAAAGACTCGGGTAATTCTTCACTTTTTGGCAAAGATTCTATTGGTTCTGCCTCTTCTATCGGCTCTTCTTCAACTAAAGGCAAAGATTCGTCTAATTCTTCACTTTTTGGCAAAGACTCGATTGATTCTGCCTCTTCTATTGGCTCTTCAACTAAAGGCAAAGATTCATCTAATTCTTCACTTTTTGGCAAAGACTCGATTGATTCTGCCTCTTCTATTGGCTCTTCAACTAAAGGCAAAGATTCGTCTAATTCTTCACTTTTTGGCAAAGA
The DNA here is from genome assembly GCA_902791745.1 of uncultured bacterium. Lineage (GTDB taxonomy): Bacteria > Vulcanimicrobiota > CADAWZ01 > CADAWZ01 > CADAWZ01 > CADAWZ01. Next base: position 12,646 of record CADAWZ010000049.1, on the reverse strand, counting down.
TTCTATTGGTTCTGACTCTTCTACTGGCTCTTCAACTAAAGGCAAAGACTCGTCTAATTCTTCACTTTTTGGCAAAGATTCTATTAGTTCTGACTCTTCTATTGGCTCTTCAACTAAAGGCAAAGGCTCGTCTAATTTGGGTTCCTCTACTGGCAAAGATTCTATTGGTTCTGCCTCTTCTATTGGCTCTTCTTCAGCTAAAAAATCTTCATCATCTATTCTTTTTAACTCTTCTAATAATTGAGATGAAGTATCTTCTGAAATTTCAACATGAATCATAGATTCCAATGGCTCTGAGTCGTCATCGTCATCATCCAAAATTTCTGCAGGTTCTTTGCTTAAATTATCATTTTTTAGATTATCTTTGATAGGTTCCTGATAATCTTCATATAAACTGGCAAAGTCAAAATCTCCAGCATAATCTGCTAAATCTTCAACAGTTGGTGCTGAATCTTGTTCTGGTAAAATATCTAAAGTTTCTTCTGTTACCAATTCAGAAGAAATTTCAGGTGCTTTATTTATAATTTCAAAATTGTGATTTTGTTCTACATTTTTTGCAACAACAACTTTCTCCAATTTTGTTGTTTCGAAACTATCTTTCTTTTTTGTATCCTTCTTTTTAACATCTTTGTTATTAGATGATTTCTTAGTAGAGATACGCTTTCCTGTAAGTTTTATACTTCTTGATTTTGTCTTATCTCTTACAATATATCCCTTTTCTTCAAGACAAGAAAGTTGATGATGAACAGAAGATGTAGAAGAAAGTCCACAAAGTGCAGAAATTTCCTTTATTGTAGGAGGAATAGAATGTTTAGATATATATGATTTTAAAATTTCTAAAATCTTTTTCTGAATTTCTGTTAATTCTTGTTTTTTCATAAAGTTTGCCAAATAAAAAAATTTTAACTTATTATAGTTCATTCTATAAAAGCTAAAATCCTTCAAAACATATAATAAAGAAATAAAAAAGACAGTCGAACAAATTTTTGAATCAACTGCCCTTTTTAACCAAAAATAAAATATTTTTTTAACTCAACATTGATTTCAATTCCATAGCCGAAGCTCTTCCATGCATTGTAACAAAACCTCTATTAACAGTGTCATCAGAAACAACTGCCAATATTGTATCTTCATTCACATCGAAAATAAATATATTCTGATTATTAGCTGAAATCATCATCTCAAAAGGATGACCATTATCAAATCTTTCATTAGTCATACTATCTGCAGAAGCATATACTTCAGAAACACAAGCACTAATCAATTCTACATCATTTTGAAAATCTCCCAAAGATAAAATCAACAATCCATCTTTTCCAATGAGAAGAGACCCTTGAACACCCTTTAATCCAGCTATATCTTCTAATACTTTTTCCATTGTATTCCTCCGTTTAGACTATGCAATAAGTTTTGCAGATTCCATTATTTTCAAATACCATATCTCTTTGCCTGCAGTTGCATCAATAAGAGAAACAAAAACAGTCCCTTCTTCAAAAAATACAAACGAATATATAAGGGAATCTGTAACAATACAAATCTGATTTACACTATTATCTCCCATTACTTTATTTATCATAGGCATATCATTTTTGTAAAAATCAAACACAAAATTTTTGACATCTGATAAAGAATTTATAGAACCTATCAATTTTTCTTCTGCACTTGATTCATCAAAAAGAAGAAGAGCTTTTATTGATTCTATTGTCTTTAATTCATCAAAAACTCTATCAGCAAGAGAATTTCTGACATCTTCTGAAGACTGAATTTTTAATTTAGTATCTCCCTCTTCCTTTTTACATTTAAATGTCATATATCCTTCTTCAACTGGCAATAAAGACATATAGGAATCAGTAGAGTTGACAAAAATAGACTTAACTTTTTTATCTGAGATAGAAACAAATTTTTCAGAAACCCTATTAAATAACTCCGAGCAATAAGCAGAAACTGTATCTGACATTTCTGAATCACAATTATTAGAAATAATAGAAAAACCATCTTGAGAAGTCAATACAAAACCAATGTTTTCATCAATAGTAGATATTGTATTTTCGACTTCAGAATAATTGTTAATAATTGAATTTTTCCAAAGATTGCAAATTTTTTCATATACAGAATCACATATGTCACTTATGCGAGTATCATAATCGGACATAGTTGGAATTTCAACTACTTTTTCTTTTGGTTGAAAACCTGGTTTTATTGTCTCTCCAATCAAATAATCGTCATCATCGTCATCATCAAGATCAAGCTCTTCCTCTTCTTCAATATTTGTTTCTTCTATGATATTATCTTCAGGAATATTTTCATCTACATTTGGAAGAAATTCTGAAGAAGGTTCATCTGCTACTTGTTCTTCTATTACTTCAACTTCCTCTTTTTTCAATTCTTCAGACGATTCTATTTGTTCAGAGTCAAAAGAAATATTTTCTTTTTCTTCTTCTGTTTCTTGAACAAATGGAGAATTAGAAGATATAACTTCGTCGATCAATTCCTCTTCATATTCCAAAACTTCATCATCTAAATTTTCAGATTCAACCTCATAAGTTAAATCATCACTTGAAGGGTCTCTCAAAAATGAAGTATTAACACTTGAAATATCGAGTTTAGCTAAGATATTATCTTTCTTATCTTTAAAAAAGCTATCTATTAAAGTTGAAGTCAAATTAATATGAGAAATCTTTCCAAAATTTTTAACAGAATCTGATATACTCATCAATTTTACTTCATCTAAAACATCTTTTAGAGATAATTTCAAATCGCCATGATGATTTATGATTTTAATATTTTTTACAGACTTATTGAAGAAAATAAGATCAGTTCTATCAAAAACAGCATCTGTAATAAGCACTGTTTTATCTGCAGCATAAAACTCTGCTCTCTTAGAAAATGCAAATATATCATCTTTTGTTATAGGACCTTCTTTTATGCCTATATAAATCAATTTTCCAAAATGACTTACAAAAATATCTGAATCTTTTAAATCATTTTCATATCTAAATGATATATTATCCTGATATATTCCAAGAGATAAAAGAACACATCCAACATAAAGTGAAAGCCAAAAATTATTTTTTATAAATCTTTTTCCTTCTTCTGTAATAGATAAAACTTGGTCTATCTTTTCCTCAAGTACCAATCTGCCACAGAAAGGACACAATAATCCACGAGTTGAATCAAGATCAGTTACTTTTATTATCTGCTGATTGTTATTACGACAATATATAAAGAAACTCTTATTGATAAGCCCATAATCTGCAAGAGAAGTTATAACTGTATATAAATCTACATTTGCAAATGATTGAGCTATATTATCAACTAAAGAAGTTTTACCTTCTCCAATAGTTCTCAAAATATCTAAAACAAAAGGTTCTTTTAAATATGTTATAACAGAAGGATCTATTGTTGTAAATAACTTTTCAGATGAATCAGAATTTAAAATGTTAAATCTGTCATTTATGAAGTTAAACTGTTTCCATCTAACATAACTTACATCACTAAATGAACTGAGAACTTTTCTAACAAGTGATTTAAAATTGTCAAAAACTTTCTTATCTTCACTACTATTTGAAAAACAACCAACTTCTATGTGTTTATGATGTTCAGGGATCATAAGATACAAAAGACAGCCTGTTGATTTATCTCTAAATATATCCCAAGTACTAGTTGGCTGATACATACAAACTCTATTTAAACGAGCTTTTATTGTATCATCTGCACCATCTATCACAGCGGTATATTCTTTGGCAAGAGCTTTGAAAATACTTCTTTTTTCTTTCCTGTCAATAGAAACAGGTAGTATTTGCTTGTAAAATTCCATATTTCACACCTCTGTTATAACAGATAAAATGAGATTATTCTAAAAAATCTCTAAAAATTTTACTAATCCAATAAAATCATTTAAATGACTTTTCCATAAAAAACTATTTAATTAATTAACTTTTTTATCTTTTCCAATTCTTTAGTTATTCTTGAATGTATCTTAACACTATTTGTTTTTGCAGCAATCTGAATTGCTTTTTCAAGTTGTTTCTTACATTCTGCATACATTTTTTTCTTTTTATAAATAAGGGAAAGATTAAACATAGCTGAAATATTCAATGGATCAAGTTCAAGAGCCTTTAAATATGCCTCTATTCCCTCATTGAATTTAGATGCCTTATTATAAGCTACACCTAAATTAAAATATGTACCTTGATCATTTGGATTTAATCTTATAGCTTCTCTGTATTCTTTTATAGCATCTTCAAGTTTATTTATACCAGCATAAGATACACCTAAATGACTATGAGCTTCAAAATTATCTGGATTTATTTCTATTGCTTTTTCAAGATTTATAACAGCATCTTCATAATTTTGTTTCTGAAGATATATAAATCCAAGTTGTGCAAAACTCTCATCATCTTTTGGATTGGCAGAAACTGCTTTTTCAAAAGATACAATTGCCTCTCCTGTCATATCTTTTTGGAAATAAACTCTACCAGCATGACTATAAGGCTGAGACATATCTGGAGCAACAGCAGAAGCCTCTTCAAATAATTTCAGTGCCTCATCAAGTTTACCTCTCCACATCAAAGAATCACCCATTCCAATCAAGGCTTCAGGATATTTAGGATCTAATGTAAGAGCATTTTTATAAGCATTTATAGCTAAATCCCATTTTAATTTCTTTTGATATATATCCCCTAATCTTACATAAAGAGAAGGACTTGGTGCAGAAATTACTGCTTTTTCAAAATAATCTATTGCTAAATCCATATCTCCTCTTGCAAAATATGCATTTCCCAATTTTACAAGAAGGTCTGAGTCTGTATCATCCAAAAGTATTGCAAGATGATAATGTTCTATAGAAAGTTCAATATTATTTTGAATTTTATATATATCACCAAGGACAACTAATGCTTCATAATTTTCAGGATATTTTTTGACCAAATTCAATATTTGTTCTTTAAAATCACCTATATCATTCACTTTTATTTTAGCCTGTGCTATTTTAATAATAGCCTCTAATTTATCAGGACTTGATTCAGGTGTCAATTTCAATACTTTTTCAAATTGTTCTATTGATTCAATCCATTTACATTCTTTAAATAGAATATCACCAAAGACCATGTAATACGAATGACTTCTCTCAAAACCATCAGAAAGAACATCTCTCATCAATGCTTCAGCTTCTGACAATTCACCAAGTTCATTTAGTGCTGTAGCAGTACTAAATGCTACTTCTATTTTTGGCATACCATATTCAAGACTACTCTTAAAAGCATCCAATGCTTCAGAATACCTTCCCAAAGAAACAAGCAAATTTCCCATTTTAAATAAAATTTTGCCACATTCAGACTTATCATCTGTCAACATTGCAGCTCTTTTATAATAAAATATTGAATCTGTATATATTTCTTGTGCTGAAGCTAAATCTGCATAATCTCTACAGAAAATCCAATCATTATCTCTTAATTTTACAGCTTTATACAATGCATCTAATGCTTCTTTAGGTTGTCCTACAATAGAATATGCAATACCCATATAATGATATAATTCTGAATTTTCTGAATCAAGTTTTAAAGCAGTCAAAAATTCATCAATACAAAGTTCATATTGACCTATTTCAAAATATAATACACCTAAATTATAGTTCAATAAATAATTTGAAGGAGCAAGAGCTAAAGCACTTTTTATTGTATCTATTGCTTTTTCCCTCATCTCAAGAACATGATATAATTTTCCAAGTTCTTCAAGATATTGAATGCTCTTAGGACTTATTTCAAGTGCTTTTTCTGCAAAAATAACTGCATTTTGTAAATCACCAGAATTTTTATATGCTATTGATGTCATATAAAAATATTCGCAATTATCTTTATTTAATTCAACAGCATTTAAAAAACTACTTATAGCTTTGTCATATTCCAAAGTTTTCATTTGACATAAACCTTTTCTATAATAAGGTTCATGTATATATGGATTTAATGAAATACAAGAACTATATGCGTTTGCAGCAATTGCCCAAAGCTGTTGTGCTTCATATATTTTACCAAGTTCAAAGAAAGCTACATCTGAAGGTTTTATCGAAATAGATATTCTCAAATATCTAACAGCTAAATCTTTATTGTCAATTTTAGCATATAGACATCCCAAAATTCTGTATAACACATAGCTTGTTCTATCTGATTCAAGAGCTGTTTTATATGCTTCAATAGCCTCAGAATATCTATCCATTAAAGAATAAGTATCACCTATTAGTTTATAGATAGAACCTGTGGCTCCAAATTCTATAGCTTGTTGAAATTGATTATTTGCAAGGTCTACTTTCCCCTGTTTTAAATATGCTATACCCAATTCGGTATGGATACGGCTATTATCAGGTGAATAAGTCATAGCCTTTTGAAGCTTTTTTATAGCTTGTTCATACTTTCCAATTCTCGATAACGACTGACCTAACTCAATGTATGCCTCACTCATCTCTGGCTCATTGTCTATCGCTCTTTGAAAAGCTCTATTTGCCGAAACAAAATCTCCAAGCCGTGCAAATAATTTTCCATATTCAAAATAAGCCTTTGAATTTTTATCATCTAAACTTATTGAAGTAGAAAATTCTTTTAACGCTTCCGCAATTAAACCTATCTGAGTATATGCAATACCCAAATTCAATCTTATTTTTGGATCATTAGGATCTAAATCTATTGCTCTTGTAAATTCTCTTATAGAATCATCAACTTTATCTGTTTTTAAATAAGCCAATCCTAAATAATAATGAGCAGAAGGATCGTTAGGATCTATTTTTATGGAATTTTTATATGACTCTATCGTTTCAGGCCAAGAATTCAAAGCAGAATACACTTGTCCTAAATTATAATGTGAAATAGCATCCTCTGGTGAAAGTTTCACTGCAAGCTCAAATTGTTTTAATGCAAGTTCAAACTGTTCTTGCTTCATATAAACAGTGCCTAATGCAATACATATTGGTGCATATGAAGGATTTAAATGCATTGCTTTCTTTAATTCTTCAATAGAAACATCATATTTATTTAATTTTGAAGCAATTAATCCTAAATAATAATGTGCCTGCATATCTTCGGGATTTATCAAGACAACCTTCTCAAATTCTTCCTGTGCAGAATCATATTTACCCTGTCTATAATATATTATTCCCAAATTTAATCTTGCATCGGAATCTTCAGGATCGTCAGTTACAGCTTTCTGAAAATCATCAATACGCTGAAGTCGTTCTAATTCACGATAAATTCTCTGCTCTGCATTACCATCATGTCTATTTTGAACAATCTTTAAAGCAATCTGAAGTTCAGTAATAGCTTTGGATTTCAATCCTTGCTTTTCAAAAGCAAGCCCTAAACTAAAATGAGCCCTGTGATAATTGGGATTTAAAGATATTGACTCTTGCCATTCTCTAATCGCAAGGTCTATATTTCCATTTCTCGAATATATAGTTCCCAATTCATAATGTGGCAAATAATTGTCTGGATTCAATTCCAAACTTTTCTTAAATTCGACTTCTGCACCTTCAATATTGTCTGTATTTAAATACTCTGTACCTTGTTTATAATGTGCAAGAGCCTCATCAAGAAGATCATTATCCGTTTTTATTTGAGCTGTATCTTGTTTTGCCATATAAAAACCTCTTAGAACAATTTAACTTATTTTAAAAGCCAATCAATTTCATCTTTACTAAAAATCGATTTTTCAAGTTCTATAATTCTCTTTATAGAATCACAAGCCATATTTAAAAATATATCTAAAGTATCTCTATCAAAAACATCTTTTTCAGAAGTTCCTTGAATTTCAATAAACTGTCCATTGCTATTCATAACAATATTCATATCAACACCAGCATTTGAATCCTCGGAATATTCCAAATCACAAACAGGAATCCCCTCAACCTTTCCAACACTAATAGCAGCAATAAATCCCTTAAAAGGCGATTTCTCAAGTTCTCCCCTTTTGTGCATTTTTAAAAATGTATCAGCAAGTGCAACAACAGCACCATTAATTGATGTTGTCCTCGTTCCACCATCTGCTTCAATAACATCACAATCTACATTTAACATCATAGGTCCAAGCTGTTCAAAATCTACTGTTGTTCTTAGAGAACGACCTATTAATCTTTGTATTTCTTTAGTTCTTCCTGAAGAAAGATGTTTTTCCCTCGATATACGATTTTTTGAACAATTTGGAATCATTCCATATTCTGCAGTAAGCCAACCTGTATTTGATGTCTTCATCCAATCTGGAATTTTTCCTGAAACAGAAACTGTACATAAAACACGAGTTTTTCCACATTCAGCAAAAACACTTCCATAATCTGATGATGTAAAATCTCTTGTAAATTTTATTTTTCTTTCCTCTGTAGAAAGTCTATCTATTCTAAGCATTTAATTAATCTTTCTTTTTAGGTGTTGTCGGTTTATTTATTTTTTTACTCCAAAAAATAGTTTTTTCCTTATTCTTTGCGGAAGCCTTTTTCTCTGCTTCTGTCAATAATGTTCCCTTAACTTCACCAGTAAATAATATTTTTATATCTTTGTAAACCTCATCAAATGACAAAACTGTCAAATTCAATTTATGTTCAGATAAAATATTATGAATATGAGTTCTAAGCACAGGAGATACAATAACAACAGGAGGAATCTCAAGATTTTCTACAACTTCTTTTACCATCTTTACAAATTTTTCTTCTTTTTCGTCATCTATTTCTAAAAATGCTCCACCAAGTGCTTCAACACAAAAACCTTTCAATTCATTTTCAAGTTCTGTATTCAATGTAATAGCTCTCATAAATCCATCAACATCTATAAGTGAATAACATATCTGTGAAGAAAGTGCTTTTCTTACATACCCTGTCATCAAATCAATAGAAGATAATTCAGATATATGCTCACCTATTACTTCCATTATAGTAACAAGATCAGATATTGAAACTCTTTCTACCAAAAGATTGAACAAAATCTTTCTTATCTTCCTTATTGCTGGTATATCTTGCAAAAATTCATCAACCAAAATAGGATGTGTTTTTGCAAGGTCTGCAAGAAGGTTATAAGTTTCCTGTACTCCTAAAATTTTGCCTGCATTTCTGTGTATAGTATCAGAAATATGTGTGAGCATCACATTTAAAGCACCCTGAACAAGACAACCAGCAGATTCAGCAGCACTTCTATCTTTAGATTCAATCCATTTAGCAGGCATTTTATAAGTAGGCTCAGTAACTGCCCAACCTGTCAATTTATCAAGGTCTTCTTGATTTCCTATTGCCATCATTCTATCAAGATAAAGTTCAAAAGAACTTGCCTGTAATTCTCTAAATTTTATCACATAGGCATTCGGATGAAGAAGCATATTGTCTCTCACATTTATACCTGGAAGAATAAAACCGAGGCTTTTTACAAGCTCTTCTCTTATTGCATTTAATCTTTCGAGTAGTGGAGAACCATTACAAGGATCTACCAAAGGAAGAAGTTCAGCCCCTATCTCAACTGTTATTTCATCTCTGCATAAAAGACGGTCTGACATAACATCAGGAGCACCATCAAAACTAACTTGTACATCTCCCTCAACGGTCCAACCATCACTCGATAACTTCATTATAGTTTTTTGAATTTCTGCCTGCATTACAGAACCTGCACCTGCATACAAAAAAGCATCTTTTCCATGTTTTCTCAATTTCAAGAAAGTTTGTTGCCCTCTTTCTCCCTTTAACCATGGAACAAAAGGCATATTTAAATCATCTGCAGAAAAAAATTTTATGACAGCATCCTGCTCATTTATCTTTATACCAGCTTGTTTCTTTTCCATAATTTCCTCATATACTTTATTACTTACCAAAATAAGGCTCTTTAAAAGTTACACTAAATGGAACACCTTTAGCTTTATCTGCATTCACGCCTTTTTGTACAGACATATAAAAACCCAACTCATGCAAAATTGGTGCCATTAGAAGATCACGAGTATTTTCAGACAATTTTGATTTCAATTCAAAAACAAAATCAGCACTACCAATTTTATTGTCTGCTTCTTCGCAAATGACAAGACGATGGCATCTTGAGGTTGCCAACTCACCAAGAACTTCTGTTTCTTCTTTTTTCATTGTATCACTAATTAAAACAATAGCCAATGTATTTGGTGTACAATGTGCAGCAACACCATGTCTAAACTGTGAAGCGTAATCTGCAACTGCTGGAATAACACCTATTTTAGAAATTATATTTGCCGCTTCCATTGCATGACCATAATTTATCCCATTTCCACAAATTACAGCACTTGTAGGCTTTGCAGATGTAACTTTTTGAATTTCCCTCTGAAATTGTTTTACTTTAAAAAGATCAGGAAGAGTTCTAATTTCTTTATATAAATTGCCATTTTTCATCAAAAAAGATACTAAATATTTAAAAGCCAAAATAGAACTTGTATATGATTTTGTTGTTGTATGGCTTTCTTCCTTGGCTGCAGGTATCAATAAAGCAATATCGGCCAAAGGAACTGCTGGAGAATCTACTACAGGAGTTATCAATAATGTTTTTACAGTAGGATAAGAACGAAGTTTCTGTAATGTCCAAATAATTTCAGAAGTAACGCCACTTCTTGAAAATACAACAACAAGAGTTTTTCTTCTCTCTTCAAAAGGAAGCCTCAATCCAGCAAAAATTTCAGAAGGCGGAAAACATCCAGAAGTAACACCTGTAAAATCAGAAAAGAAACGTTTACATACACGAGCTGCATTTAAAGAACTACCTGCCCCTGTAAAAACAACTGCAGTAAATCCCTCTTTCATGAACCACGGAACTATTTTTTGTTGTTCTTTATCAACTGTCTGAATAACCTGTTTCCACACATCACCTTGACTTGACAATTCACTTAATGTCAAAGCTCCCTTTTGAGTTAACATAACCCCTCCTGTTTGAAAAACATTAATAAAATATTATTTTTAAAACTATTCTTTTGGACGACGCATACGATTTAATCTTGTAAAGCCAGTGAGACCATCTTCTCTGACATTTACTTTATTATTTTGCTTTGAAGGATCTGATTTTTGATCAAGTAATTTGACTCCTTGTCTACTCAACATCATCTGATAAGCTTCACTGTCACTCATAACAGGTGGTCTTGAAGCACCAAGTCTTGAAGAAGGACTCAATCTTAAACTGCCTGTTCCTGATAATGTACCACTTCTCTTCTTAGCTTCTCTCAAGAGACCTGTACCACCAGTCTGTTGTTTTTTGGCAGCATTTTTCTCCATACTGCTGTTGAGAAGAGATTGATAACTGTCTCTTGAAAAAGTTTGAGAACGCTTCAAAAGCAAAGAATCTTTGTCGCTCTTCATATTTTTCATTGGCATCAACAAAGACGAAACTTTCTCTCTTGCAAGATTTGAAGCCAATTTTTGATCTTTCTTTCCGCCTTTTTCAATCGATCTCTGTAAAAGAGCTTGGTATTCTTTAGCTCCAGAATCTTTCTGTTCTTCTGTTGCTCCTTCCTTAGCAATAGCTACAGCCTGTTCATATGCACCAGGTGAAGCATTTATAAGAGAAGAAGTCTCTGTTCCAAATGCAAGTTGACCAGTATCTGCTCCAAATACAAGTTGGTTTCCTGATTCATCTGTTTGGATCATATCTGGTTTTGAAGGATCAGATTCTGTTATTTCAAACTCATGTTCATCAATAAGACCTTTATCCTGCATATCCATAAAATGAAGTTTTAATTCTGCATTTTTTCCATATTCAGTCTTATGGAAGTCCTGAGTCAATCGTACAAGACATTCTCGAGCTTTATCTCTTGTCTCATCCTTTAAAGCATATATATCTGCCATTCTAAACAAAGAGTAAGCCAAAGCTTCTGGCTTTTTAGTTATAACTAAAACTCTACTATATTCTGACATAGCAAGTTTTAAATCATTTAAATTACTCATTGCTATTGTAGCAATTTCAATGCAAATCCTATAATCTTTAGCATAACGCTTTAATTTTTGTTGTTCTTTCAAAAATTCTATAGCTTCTTGATACTTTCCAGTAGATAAATAAGTATCAAGAGGTATCTTTATTTCACTCAAATAATTCTTTAAATTAGATGGGTTAAAATCATCGTTATTAATCAATATATCTGCAATAATTTTTGTCGTTAAAACTGCCATTTGCGAAAAAGGTATAAGAGTTACAACGGCATAAGTACCAAAAAACATCAATAAATCTCCTGAACCTTTTTGAAAGTCAGGATAAAGTTTTATTGTAGGATAAAGAAAAGCAACAACAAGTAAAGATGTCCATGGTGGTGGCGATACATTATCTTTAAAATAGCAATTAAGCATATATACTAAAGTAGCGTTCAAGCCAATATAACACAAAACCCACCAAATAGAAAATTTAAATAAGTCCATTAAATTTAATCCTTTAAAATACAAAAATAGGATAATTCTAATTTATACGAAAAAAGAACATAATCCTTTTAATTTGAAATTATATTGTTTTTTGAGTTATTAATTTTTTCTATAAATAATAAAATTATAATATTTCTAACATATTTTTTTATTTTAGTATTTTATACTTTTCAGCATATTCATAAAATTCCAGCCCAAAGCGTGGATTTAAACAAATATGAACAACATTTCCTCTACTACTCAAATAAATTCTATCATTCAAATATTCAT
>CADAWZ010000048.1 GCA_902791745.1 uncultured bacterium | reverse complement strand
AATGGTCATGTCTTATCTGAATTTATAACTGGAATAAATTTTACATTTTTTAATCATGGACAAGAAATTGAAGGTGATATTTCTTCTTTTCCAGATTATGTATCTGTAAAATTATTTTATATGGAAGATAATAAAGAACAGTATTTTGAATTTGCTGTACATCCTGGTTTAAGGCGGTAATACTCTATTGGTTATAATTGCCGTTATTGGCATAATAATGATTTTGACTACAATGAATTTGCAGATTTCTTCAGATACTCTTTATACTGCTAAATATATAAATTCTATAAAGAAAAAAGAAACTGCTTATTATGTTGCTAAATCAGCTGTAAATAGTACGAGGGATTATATAAAAGCTAATTATTCGAGCGATCCAAATGATTTATATGATTCTCTTCAATCTATAACATATATTGAGGGATTAAATATAGGATTAAATATAGATACAGGTGATGTAAAAGTTACTATTGAAGTACAAGATTTGGAAAGAAAATTTTGTGTAAATTCTATAGTAGAGGATGAGACTCATATTGAATATCTAAAAAGAATTTTAAATGAAATTGGTATGAACAATTCAAATGTAAATAAAATTGCAGATTGGATTGATTCAGATGAAGAAATGAGAATTGATGGAAATGAAAATTCTATAAGATATGGAACTGTAAAAAATGCTAAAATTGATTCAATAAATGAATTAAATTTTATTGATTACTTCAAAGAGGACATAAAAGAGTTTAAAGAAAAGAAAGTAGAAGGTGCTGATAATCTCGATTATTATCTATCTTCGTTTGGAATTTCTTATCCAAAGATAAATATAAATACAGCAAATAGAGTTCTTTTAAAATCATTGACAGATGATTTGACAGAACAAGAAATTGATAACATAATTGAAAATAGACCTATTGAAAATAAGAATGATTTAATAAATAAACACATCTTAGATGCTGATAAAATTTATAAAATTGAAAAACTTGCTGATTATACGAGTAAATATTTTCAAATAAAGGCAAATGCTGTATATGATGAGGAAATTATTATTATAACAGCTGTTGTTGACAAAGACGGAAGTATATTGTTTTGGGGAGTTGAATAAACTTGAAATTATCTACAGGAATTGAGTTTGCTTCAACTGGCATGAAAGAAATTAATGTTGAAGTAAATTGGAATAAATTGAAAAGAAGTGATAAATCTTCTTCAGAATCTATAGTTTCTCTTCCTGCTGGTGAGTTTACTTTTAGAAAATTGTCTCTTCCTTTTGGTGATAAAAGAAAAGTATTTTCATTAGTAGAAGAAGAACTTTCATATTCTCTTGCTTTTGGTATTGAAAATTCTTCTTGGGATTTTATAATTTCACCATCTGGAGAGGCTTATGCTTTTATAGCAATTAAGGAAATTGTCAAAAAATATAGAGAACATATAAAAGATTGTGAAATAACAGCACTTGCAAGGTCTGCTATATTTTCTGGTTATAATAATTGTATTGTTCTCGATTTTGGAGCTTCTAAGATAACAGCAGTTGGAATTCATGAAGGATTTATCGATCTTGCGTTTGTTATTTCATCTGGTGGAAATGATATAGATAAAGCAATTGCTTCTGTTAATAATATTTCTATTGTAGAAGCTAAGGACATAAAAGAAAGAGAAGGTTTACAAAATCAAGAATTTTCAAAAGTAATAACAGATTCTTTGAAAATTGTAAAACAAAAAAAATACGATACTGAAAAAATTGTTATTACTGGAGGTTGTGCTTTAGCTGAAGGCTTTAAAGAATTAGTTGAGAATACACTAAAGAAAGAAGTTGTTTTCATGCAATTTCCTTCAGGTATATCTCCTTATTTAGATGCAGTTGCTTTTGGAACAGCCATAAGATTTAAATATCCAAATTTATCCTTAAATTTTGCTGAAGAAAAAGAAAAGAAGGGTGGATTCCCATATTTTTATTTTGCCTGTTTCTTAATTCCAATGATTCTTTGGGTTATAAGTGTAGGACTTGAAGCCAATTATTATAAAGAACAAGTTTCAATATATACAAATGCAATATCAGAGAAAATAAAAAAAGAAATCCCGAATAAAAAAATTCAAAATCCAGTAAGAGATTTAACACAGTTAATTAAAAGTAAAAATAAAAATTCTACATTAGCAAATACAAAAATTCTTGATGTTCTTTCTTTGATAGGGGAGGCTTCAAAAGGATTAGATAATAGCAACTCTGTTTCTATTTATGATGTTAGTTATGATGGTTCTAATATCGTAATATTTGGAGAAGCTGATTCTATTCCAGATGTTGATAAAATAAGAGAATATGTTCAGAAATCTTTTCCAAGTGCAAAAATGACAGAAGGCAATACGTTGAAGACAAAGCGTATTAATTTTACACTTAAAATATCTTCTAAAAAAAATAAAGAAAAATAAATCGTGTTGTTAAGATTTATTTATAATATGGAGAATGTGTTTTGTTTAATTTAAATAAACTTCCAAAAAATGTTCAGGACAATATTGCATATATACTTATTTGTTTTAGTATTTTTTCATTGTTATTTTTTGGTTTTATATTACCTAAAACAAAAATTATAAAGCAAGATAAAGCAATTTTATTGGTAAAAAAGAAAGATATTGTTGAGATTGATAGGCTTTTAGCAGAATATAAATCTATTCCTTCGGAACTTGATTCATTAAATAAAGGCAAATCACTTCTTGCAAAAGTGGACTCTATTTCAAATGAACTTTCTTTAAAAAAGAAGATGGGACATATAAAATCTGTTTCTGCTAAGAAAAATAAAGAAGGTGCAGATGTCAAATTTGATAATTTGAATATCAAAGAGGTTACAGATTTAATTTTAATTTTAAAAAGAGATAAGATAAAAATTGTAAGATTGAGACTTAAAGATAATGATCTCGATGGTCTATGGAATTTAAGTCTTGTTTTGGAAGGGTGATTTTGTGTTAAAGAAAATATTGATTATTATACCAATTTTTATTTTGGCATTTGTGATATTTTTATTTTTTAGATTTCCTTTTGCAGAATATTTAGATAAAACTGTAAAGGATTTTAATGATTCAAATGATGTAAAAATAGTTTGGGTTACAAGTGAGAATAAACCATTAAAAGTTATTATTTCTGATTTGAAATTGGTTTCTCAACAGGGAATAATTTTAGAAGCAGATAAATTTGTTGTAAGTGCTTCATTTCCAAACTCTTTAAAATTTAAAGGAACTGGAAGTGAAGGATTGGATATAAATGGAACTGTAAAAGATGAAAAGATAGATTTTAAAATAAAAAAATATAGACTTCCATCTTTTATTGAATCTATGATTGGAGAAGGTAATTTTGATTTTGATGGTTTTTACAAATTTAAAGAGAAAAAGGGTAGTATTGATTTTGTAGGTTCTTTAAAAAATATTCCTACACCTATAATAAAAGTTCCAGCTTCATTGTCAGGAAAGGCAATTCTTGAGGGAAATAATACAGATATTACTTTTGAAGCTATGGGAAGTGGTATTTCTGGAAATGGTAAAATTAATATAAAAGATAAACAGATTTCTGGAAGTGCTACTTTAAAAGCTGGAATGATTCCTGTAAAAATAAAACTCAGTGGAGATTTAAATAATATTAAAATAAAATTATAATTTAGGGAATTTTATTAAAATGCAAAAAATAATAGTTTGTTTTGCCTGTTTTATTCTTGTGATATCTATGACAGGTGGTTTATTTGCTAAAAATACTAAATCTAAATGGGTTAAAAAGCCATTTCAGACAGCTAATAGGCTACCAGAGCGTTCTGGTAGATTAGAGAGACCAGAACGGTTAAATAGACCTTCTCGTCCAGAAAGGCCTAATATACCAGCCCCATCTCCAACTACAGCTCCTGTAATGAGAGATCATATCAATGATTCTAATTTGTCTGGAGTTTCTGGAAGAGTTATAGATTCATCTGAAAAGAAAGTAAGTAATTATCCTACAAATAAATTAACTGTAAACCAAATGGGAGAAACAGTCAATGACGCATTATATACGGGTAGGGTCCTTCTTAATTTTGACAATGTTGATATAAAATCAGTTACAAAAATTATGTCTGAAATAACAAGAAAAACTATTATTCCAGATAGAAATGTAAATGGTACAATTACCATATTGTCATCAAGAAAAGTAACTATAGATGAAGCTTGGAATCTATATGTTTCTGCTCTTGAAGCTTCAGGATATGGAGTTATTCAAAACAATGGTAGTTATAGAATTGTTGATATCGCATCATACAGAAAAGAAAATACTCAATATGTTGGGACAGGTAGAATAAAACCAAAATCAGGATATGTTGTTGCTATTGTCCTTCTTTCTAATTCAGATTCTGAACAGATGAAAACATCACTTCAACCTCTCGTTGTTGCTCCAGGTATAATAACTTCATATGATCCTTCAAATGCACTTATTATTACAGATACCTCAGAAAATGTTTCGAGAATTACAAAGATAGCTAAACAACTTGATGAAAAATATAAAGGTTCTTCAATAAAGATTTTCCAACCTAAATATATAAGAGTTAAAGAACTTGCAACAGCTTTGACAGAAGTTTATCAAGCAAATGCACCATCAGCTAAGAGTAAACAACAAGTAAAAATATCTGCTTATGAACCAACAAATACTTTGATTGTATTGGCTCCTACAAAAGATTTTTTGCAAATAGAAGAAGCTATAAATAAAATAGATGATGAAACAAGAATTGTAAAGTCTGATGAGAGAAATTTTAGAATTTACTATTTACAAAATGCAGATGCTGAAGATGTTACAAAGAGTTTGTCATCATTACTTGAAGAAAAAAAGAAATTAATAGAATCAATAAAAAAAGAGCAAGCTGGTACAGAAGCAGCAAAAAATCCTGAAACTGTTGTTTCAACTAAGATAGCTTCCGATAAGGCTACAAATTCTGTTATTTTTTATTCTACAGAAAAAGAATATGATGAGTTGGTTCCTATTATAAAGCAACTTGATGTTCCACGTAAGCAAGTTTTGATAAGTGCTATAATTGCAGAAACACAGTTGAGTAATAGCCTTGATGCAGGTATTGCTTGGCAGGTAGTCTCAGATCCTGGAGTAATAGCAAGTTTTATGGGAGGACTTGATGAAACAGGATTTATACAAAGTTTACAAGGTGGAAATTTTGTTGCAGGTGCTATAGGAAATGAAAGTGTTGAAATAACAAGTGGAAATTATACATTGAAAGTTCCTAAATTATATGGAATAATAAAAGCCCTTGAAACAAGAGGAAACTTTAATTTACTTTCAACTCCTCGTGTTGTAACTCATGACCATAAAATGGCTAAATTGTCAGCTTCAAAGAATTATCCATTTGCAACTGGTACAAAATATGATACAAATAACAATCCTATTATTTCTTATGAGTATAAAGATATAGGTTTGAATTTGGAAGTAACACCACATGTTGGGCAAAATGATCAAGTTAGACTTGATTTAAATTTAAAACTTGCAGATTTAGTTGAATGGATAACACAAGGAAATGGAAGTTCTCAGACAAGAGTTCCAGTTACGAGTGAAAGAAGTGTAAATAATACAGTTACATTAAGTGATGGTGAAACCATTGTAATAGGTGGTCTCATTGATGAGTCAACAACAGAAACAATAAGACAAGTTCCTATTTTGAGTAAACTTCCTTTGATAGGTGGACTTTTTAAAGATAAATCTGTTGTAAAATCATCGAGAACGCTCTTTGTATTTTTAACGCCACATATAATAGATGATATTTCTAACATGAGAAAAGTTACTGATAAATATGGAAGAGCACTATTTGTTGAAAAAAGCGTAAATGATCAAAATAAATAGCAGGTAATTATGTCAAACGATATAAAACAGATCCCTATTGATTTTTTCCAAAGAAATCAAATCCTTGTATTATCTGAGTCTCCTTTAACTCTTGGAATATGCTCTACTTCAAATATGGAAGCTCTCGAAGATATAAGGCTTATAACAAAGTTGCCTTTTGAGATAGTCAGACTTGAGAGAGAAACTCTTGAATCTGGTTTGAGAGAACAACTTTTAAAAGATGCTAAAGTGACTTCTTCAGATTCTAATGAAGAAGAAAATTTTACTGCTGAGGAAACTCTTGAACTTTCATCAGCTGGAATAGATGCCCCTATTATAAAATTGGTTAATACAATTTTTATTCAGGCTATTCAGAATAGGGGAACAGATATTCATATTGAACCATATGAGAAAGAAGCGTGGATTAGGATAAGGACTGATGGAGATCTTCATGAGACAATGAAGATTCCTAAACAGAGTTATAATGGTGTTTGTGCAAGAATAAAAGTTATGGCCAAATTAAATCTTGCAGAAAATAGACTTCCTCAAGATGGTAGAATGAGAGTAAAGAGTGGTACAAAAGTTATTGATGTCCGTGTATCCCTTCTTCCAACTCAATTTGGTGAAAGAATCGTAATGAGAATTTTGGATAGAAGTGTTAAGATGATAACACTTGAACAGCTTGGTATGGAAAAAAGAGATTTTTCATCTCTTGATTCACTTATTCACAAGCCTTACGGTTCTATTTTAATTACTGGACCTACGGGTAGTGGAAAATCAACTACATTATATGCAATAATAGAGAGAATTAAATCAGAAAAAACAAATATTATCACTGTTGAAGACCCTGTTGAATATCAAATTGAAGGAATTGGTCAAATGCCTGTAAATTCCAAGATTGGTCTTACATTTGCAAGTGGACTTAGGTCTATTTTGAGGCAAGACCCTGATATTATAATGGTAGGAGAAATAAGAGATTCAGAAACAGCAGAAATTGTAACACATGCTTCACTAACTGGACATCTTGTTTTTTCAACATTACACACAAATGATGCTCCTTCGGCTGTTGCTCGACTTGTCGATATGGGAGTTGAGCCTTATTTGATTTCATCTTCACTTTTGGGAGTTATGGCTCAAAGATTAGTTAGAAAATTGTGTCCAGATTGTAAAGTTAAATATTCTCCTTCAAAAGATGAACTAAGAGGTATTGGAGTAGATTCTATTCCTTCAAATGCTTCTTTTTATAAAAATGTTGGCTGTCAATCTTGTATGAATACTGGATTTTGGGGAAGATGTGCTATTTTTGAATTGATGACACTTGATGAAGAGATTCAAAGTGAGATTATCCGAAATGCTGATTCAAATAAGATTAGAAATTTAGCACGCAAAAAAGGAATGAGAACTTTACTTGAGGATGGCAGAAATAAAGCAATGCTTGGGCTTACAACGATAGCTGAAGCTACAAGAGCAACAAAAATATAATTTTTTGCTTAGGAGGAGTTGTGAAAAAATATTTATTGTCATTGTTTGTCTTTTTATTTCTTGTTAGTATATGTTTTTTGCCTGCTTCTGCACAGATTGATAGTGATTATGGTTATACAAGGGTAAATCTTGAAGGAGGACATTATTTTTTAGTACCTGATTCTTATATTCGTGAATCTTCGATGCCTATCTTATCTGTGTTTGCAGCTAAAGGCTTTTTTGGTTTTTTAAATAAATTATATGGAAGTTTTGCTGTGTTTGGAACAGTGCCTCTATCTGAAAAGGAGAAGGAGATTGGTATAAGAGAACTTGGTTTTGAAAGTCAATTAGAGAATGGCTTTTTTCCAAAAAGTTATATAACAATTACTCTTTCACGGGTAATTGAAATGAATGGTAGAGATGTGCTTTTTGCAAGAGGATATTATACACAAAGTAATATTAACTTTATAATGTATGAATTTTATTGTGATGATTATTTATATTTAAGTATGTATGGAGCTGATCCTAATAATTTTAATTCTATGTATGCTCAATTTTTTGAGATTCAAAATTCATTTAAGTAAAATTTATAGGCGGAAATATGAAAAAGTTTTTTGTGTTTGTTCTATTTTTTTTATTTTGTTTTGGTGTAGGATTTGCAGGTACAGTTCCATTTAGAAATGGAACTGTAGAAATTCCTAATGGTTTTCAACCTTTACCTCTTCCTGAAGTTGATAAAAGAGGCACAAGTGTAGAAGGTGCAGGTTATTTTAATAATAATGGGGATTTAATCATGTTATTTTCATTGAGTGTTGGAGCAGATGTTAATTTAGATTCCCCAATAATACAAAAGCTCATATATGAAAAATTTCAATCAACTGATGTTCGAACTTGTGTATATGCAGGAAAAAAGATTTTAACTGCAATCTCACATAATGATGGAGAAGTTGCTTATTTTGGGTGTTTTATAAAAAATGGTATTTTTTATTCTGTTCATTATTCTGAAAAAAATCCAGTTACAAATAAAAAGATTATAAGTCCCTTAGGCAAACAATTGGTTTTTTCAATAATAAATTCATTTTATGAAAGATAACAATTTTGGAGGTGTTTATGAAAAAAATAGTTGTTTTTTTTCTTTTATTTGCCTTTTGTTTTGGAATTGCATTTGCTGATACTTTTAATAATTTTCCATATAATTTTCCACAGAATGTTCGTGTTGGAAATTTGACATTTGCTTTGCCAAATGGGTTTGGTATTTTGGGTAATACCCCTGATGGTACTATTTTTTGTGGAAATAATATGGGGGAACTTATAACTTTTGTTGGTGCAAGAACTTTCGATAAAGATATAGAGGCTAATTCATATGAAGCAATTAAAGCTCTTGCTAAAGAATTGAATTCAGATATTTTAAAAATAGATAGATTTGAATTTAATGGAAAAATTATCATAGCAACACGCGAACAAGATAATAATGGCAAAGTTGCAAAGGCTTATTTTGTTAGAGATAAAAAAATATATGTGATAGAATTCACACAAAAGCCAGTACCTAAATATGGGCAATCAATGTATAGAGATGATTATATGTATAATAATTACATAGAAGACTATGAACATGCAAGAAATCTTTTGATTTCAATAATTAATTCTGCAAGATAATTTTATTTTTGCTCTCTGTTATTTTATAGAGAGCTTTTTTTAGGAGGAAAAATGAAAAAATATTTATTGTCATTGTTTGTCTTTTTGTTCGTTTTTTGTTTTGGAATTGCATTTGCTGAAAATGTAAAAATAGGTGAAAAGAGTCTTAATTTACCTGATGGTTTTATGCTTGTGGATTCATCTAATGATGTAAATACATATATGAATATAAATACATGTGAAGCCATAGGTATAGGTGGAAATAATTTTGATTCAGGCTCAAATATTGATTTAGATATGTCATCAGATTTGATTACTAATTTGATGAAGCAACAACTTGCAAAGTCTAATATGAATGTTGTAAATAACGAAGTATTAAATATAGCTGGCAAGAAAATTTCTTTATTGAAATGTAATAGTTCTGTTGGAGATGCTTTAGTTGCATATTATGCAGAACATGGTTATTTATATATGTTCATATATATGCAAATGGATATGAATACACAAAAAAGTATAGTAGACTATAATAGAGGCAAAAGTTTTATTATATCTCTAATTAGTTCGATGCATTAAAAAATTGAAAAATAAGGAGAAATAATATGAAAAAATATTTGTGTTTATTTGTTCTTTGTTTATTTTCTTTTTGTTTTG
Organism: uncultured bacterium; assembly: GCA_902791745.1. Taxonomy (GTDB): domain Bacteria; phylum Vulcanimicrobiota; class CADAWZ01; order CADAWZ01; family CADAWZ01; genus CADAWZ01. The sequence continues at coordinate 4,322 of CADAWZ010000048.1, read as the reverse complement.
GAATAGTTTTTGCTGAAGATAATTTGATAGCTCAAATGACGGCTGTAAAAGTAGGTAATTTGACTTTTCAACTTCCTGCAGGATTTGTGAAAGAACCTTATTTGGGTTATAAGAGACAATCATCAGATGCCTATAACATTGAATATATAAATATACAAGCATTTCCAAAAGATCCAAATTGGTCGGATGAACAGGTTAGAGATTACTTAAAAAAAGTGGCTTCTGATACAGGTCGACAAACAGAAGAAATAAATATAAATGGTAAAAATATTTTAATAGAAAAATCTGTTGCTGGAGTAAGTGCTCAGTTTTGTGAAAATGGAATGTTATATATGATTATGTATACTTATATGAATAGAGATATGGATTATAATATTGCGAAATCTTTTGTAATGAATTTGATAAGAACAGCAAGATAGAATTTTAAATATAAGATAAAAAATAGACTTCTAAAAAAATATTTAAAGAAGTCTATTTTTATGTTATGTGGATAGAATTCACTTTGTTATCGTTGATTCAGAAATAGCAAGGTCTATTTCTCTCATTATTCTCATTTTTTTTGAAACTACTTTTATTGAACCTTTCATTTTATTTAAATTTAATGTTGTTCTATAATATACATTTCCACTTGTATCAATTTCTCTTATTGCAAAATCTTGTCTATTAACTGTGGTACATAGATTTGTATTTATTTTTATTTCATCTTTTTCAAGAGTTATAGTATTATAGTCAATACTTTTCATGCTTTGTTCTGATGCCATTTTTATAGGTTTTTTTGTATATATTGTCAATGCACAATTATAAAATGGGTTATTTGTTTTTGCAAATTGTATATTCATTTCACCAGCATAATCAGAACGTATTTTTTTTATTATAGGCTTTGTATTTATATTTATTTTATCTTTATCGAGTGTTACTTCTTTTAGTGGTATTGATGAATATAATTTCCAATTAGAATTATATATTGGTTCTGTTAAATCACTATTTGAAGCTAAAAAACTTATTCCTATCATTACGATTAGAATTACTGTTGCTATCAATATTCCTATTTTAGCTTGTGGAGTTAATTCTGGTATTACAAATTTTAAATCAAGTGTTTTTGCTTTTGGTTTTTCTGAAGATGTATTGTAAAAATCTTTATTATCTCTGTAGACTTCAAGAATATCACTTGTATCTTCTTTTTGGTCGTTTTTTAAAAGAGGTGGAATTTCGGGTTGTAACTCTGCTAAAATAGAACCTGAAGAAAAGTTTTTAGGAGAGGTGTTTGAAAATTGTCTTCTTGGAATTTCTGTTGGTTGAGCAGTTAAAGCTATTGCTGTTACATTTCTTTCTTGATTTTGTTCTACAGCTTTTTCTATGAGATTATTGAAATTTTCATCAAAGTTTTCAGTTATACAGAAGTTTAATAATATATCTCTGTCGCTCATATTGTCTGTTATTCCGTTTGATACAAACAATAATATATCGCCAGGTTCAATTGGTACTTTATAAGTGTTAACGACAGGAATTATAGTTGTCCCTAAATTTATAAAATTTTCATTTTTTTTGAAAAGATTTACTTTAATAGGTTCAAATATATCATCTTTTTTTGCAAGATTATATAGTATTGAATTTCTTATCAATAGAACATTCAATAATCCTGATATAGCTAAATACATGGTGTCTTTTCTCTGTAATCCAAGTACAAGAGAAGCTTCTGTAAATTTGCCTTGATTTCTCATCGCAACAAGTTTACTATTAATTTCTGTAAATAGATTTGAGGCTTTGAGATGAAAAAAATCTTGTTCTGAAATGTCATTAGAAGCTCCTGAAAAATAACCTGATTGAAAAGCATGTTGGACAATAGATAAAACTTTATTACAGGCAATAGGAGAATTTTCTTTTGATTCTGCAAGTGATATGACAGAATGAGCCCAAACGCCAGCAGAATTATTCATATCGAGATAACTTGAATTTCTGCCAGTTGTTCTTTCTTCTGGGATGTTGCTCGATTTACTTTCTATTCTTATTTTGAGCTTATTTTTTTCTCTTGACATGCTTTATCTCCAATTTGAGCTTTTATGTATAATTACTTTTCTACATTATTGCCTTTTTTTCTTTTATTTTTTTTATAATATTATTTTAAATATTTATATATATATTTTTGTGTGTGTTAAATATTTTGCTTTTTTATTATGCTTTCATTTAGAAGAAGGGAATATTATCAATTTTGTCAAATAAAATATTTTGCAATTTGGTTATTGAAAGGCGGATCCTATGATAACATCAAATGATTTTAGAAATGGTATCACAATAGAATTAGATGGACAGTTAATGACTGTTGTAGAGTTTTTACATGTAAAACCTGGAAAAGGTTCTGCATTTGTAAGAACAAAACTAAAAAATGTAAGAACTGGTTTTTGTGTTGATAAGACATTTAAAGCAGGTGAAAAAGTTACTCAAGCACGTATAGAGAAAAAGTCAATGCAATTTTTATATGCCAATGATGGGGCATATACCTTTATGGACAATGAAACATTTGATCAGATAGAATTGGGAGAAGATTTGGTGGGCGATGCCAAAAAGTGGATGATCGATGGAATGGAAGTTCATATTCTTTTCCATGATACAACTCCTCTTGGTGTTGAAGTTCCAAATTTTGTAGAGTTAACAGTTACTGCAACTGATCCAGGTTTTAAAGGTGATACAGCAACTGGAGGTTCAAAACCCGCAACCCTTGAAACAGGAACAGTTATTCAGGTACCTCTATTTGTAAATGAAGGGGAAAAATTACAAATAGATACTCGTACAGGTCAATATCTAAAAAGAGTATAGTTTTAATAAAAAAAAATGCCATTTCATTTTGAAATGGCATTTTTTTTATTTTATTTTGTGCAGTCGCTACATTTTTTCTCGCATTTTGTGCAGTCGCTACATTTTTTCTCGCATTTTGTGCAATCATTGCATTTTTTCTCGCATTTTGTGCAATCATTGCATTTTTTCTCGCATTTTGTGCAGTCATTGCATTTTTTTTCGCATTTTGTGCAATCATTGCATTTTTTCTCGCATTTTGTGCAGTCGTTGCATTTTTTCTCGCATTTTGTGCAATCATTGCATTTTTTCTCGCATTTTGTGCAATCGCTACATTTTTTCTCGCATTTTGTGCAATCGTTGCATTTTTTCTCGCATTTTGTGCAGTCGCTGCATTTTTTCTCGCATTTTGTGCAATCATTGCATTTTTTCTCACATTTTGTGCAGTCGTTGCATTTTTTCTCGCATTTTGTGCAGTCGTTGCATTTTTTCTCACATTTTGTGCAGTCGTTGCATTTTTTCTCAGATGAACATTTACAAATTGATTCACATTTGCATTTATTTGAACATTTACATAGATTATCTGCAAATGATATTTGAGTTAAACAGGTGACTACAAGAAATAATATTGCCCAACAACAAAGTTTTTTCATAACTTTTCTCCTTTTTTATTTTAAAAATTCTAAAGCTTCTTGTTTATCATTAAATATATTCATATATTCGTCAATTCCACATATTTCGAAAACTTTTTTTATTTCATTTTCAGGACATACAATATATATGTTTCCATTTTTTGAATTTAGGAATTCTTGGGCTTTTTCTATTATTTCAAGTCCAGAACTTTCAACATAGTTGACATTGAAAAAATTTAAAATTATATGTGTACGCCCTTTTTGTATCTGTTTTTTTATTGCACTTTTTATTTCATGAGATGATGAAAAATCTACATCTCCATCTAAAATAATTTCTGAAATATTGTTAGTTATTTCTTTTGTTTCTTTAACACTACTCATAATTTTCCCCTTTACATTTCTTTATCCCAAAATTCCCAATACGGACATTTATCCAGTTTAGGAATTTCGATTTCATCAGGAATAGGAGCCATTAAAAAATCATCTCTTGATTTTTTGCCCAGTTTTTGACATTTGAAAATAGCATATTCTGTATCGAGAATATTTTCAAATTCAAATCCGCTCTCTTCTTCAATAAAATATTTACAGGTTATGCAAATTCCAGTGTTTAAATCTATAGGTGTATTTTTCATTTTAGTTTTATTGATATTTGCCAAATGTTCTTGTAATATTTTTAATTTTTCCTTCTGCTGCCATATCATTTGCATTGAATTCCCATAAAGACATATACGCTGTTTCATTGTCATTAGCAAGAAATCCATATATCAAAAAATTTTTTTGTTCTTGTGCGGAGAATGCAGATATAACAAAAAATGGATAAGTTGTATATTTATCAGATTCAACAGATTTTATTTCAAGATTTTGTGAAATATTTCTATGAAGATTTTGTGCATATCCTCC